>JAUVHR010000049.1 GCA_030593165.1 Candidatus Thorarchaeota archaeon | reverse complement strand
ACCATCAAAGTGAACTGTGTGGAACGGATTTGCAAGCTCAGTCTCTTCCCCTCTTGCAATCGCTGTCCTCCTGATGTATTCTGTGTCCATCTCGCTGTCATCACAGATGAAGACCTTCATTGGCTCACAGAGTTGGATTGCATTCGCCACGAACTCGTGCACTCGTCTGTTCTGTATAGCCATCAGTTTCCGGATGTTTGCATCCGTTAGTGCCGACTCTAGGATAGACATCGTGTCGCTCAAGCTAGCACCTCACTCGATAGGGGATCTACCTACGCGCCGCGAAAGCATGTGTTGGCAATATAACACTCTCGCCAGTGGCAAAACTTTCTATAGTCGCGTATTTGACCTTACTGCAACTTCACTTAGTAAATAGGTTAGCTACAAGATTGAGAGATTTGACCTACTGGTGGTTAGGTAGAAAAACAGTTCTTGACACCCAATTCTCTCCTGAGCTAGTAGGAACTGAAAATCTTACCAGAATGAATCTTCGTCCGCAGTATCTTTCGCTGGAGTTCCACTCAATACTGTGATAGGAATCTCTATCACCGTGTCGAGACGCCGTGGAATGTCAAGGGTGACCTTAAGCACGTATGAGCTATCTATCAGAGATGTCTTGAATGACAGAGGCATTTCTATCCCTGTTTGTAAGTCGATTTCTACCCATGTGTCTCTTCGAAGGTCTTCATCCTCAATGTAGTACTCAACCTTTGATTTCCGAGTAGTAGCTTTGTAGCCATCGGGTTCTACGAATTCGATGTGAACTAATTCCGCACGAACACCCCGAATGTTGACTACTTGATCGATAAATGCTCTGCATCGGAATGGTTTACCGAGTTCGACGATATCTTTCTCGCACTCAACTCTGAAGATTATGATTCCTTCATCTTCAGCTATATCGGATTTTGATGTCGATTCCTGTGCATCCTGAGTTGAACCAGAATAAACTTGGAGTTCCATCTTGCATTTTGGATCTCTTGCCCAAGAGACCTCGACCTTAGCTTCTAGAGTGTATGTGATTGCACCGTGGGCTCCCTTGTAGCTACCTGGAGCTTCACTCGGAAGAGTGAATTTGAACTCATAGCGATGCTCTCCTGAAGGAATGCGAGTAGACCCCGAAAACTCGTATTGCTCGTCGATGTGGTCAACCTCGTCCGTGTAGACAACAGTGACCTTTCCCATATGAATTGTGACGTGAGTCTTTTCTTTTCCAAGAAGAGTGATGTGAATCGCATTGCACTCGAAATCGTCATCACATCTGATTAGCACATGGCCCTCAACCTGCTGCCCAAGCCGGTAGACTTCTTCTGGCAGCAGAATTTCTACTTCTCTCAATTACATGTACCTCTCGGAGCTCTCTGATGATGAAAAAAAGGTCTGCAAAGCTCCATGATTATTGCATCATTCTTTCCTGCGCTCTTAAGGTTTCACTATTATGAGGAATATCTGGGGGGCCAATCCATAGGGAGCAGAGGGTATGGAACAGCTACAGAAATCTTGGACAAAAGAGTATTGCGGTGGATGGTCAATGGGTCTGAATTTAATGCAACAATGAGATACAAATCTACGTAGCATATTGCATTGAGCATTATTGCTAAGAAAACAGTTTTCGCACTCTGGACACCTGAGTTTCACAGCTAGTAACTCTATCATAGTCCAATCAAAAGTCTTTGAAGCTCTGAACTGCTTCCCTTTGTTTTCTCTTCTTGATCAGTTTTCTTTGGGCTTCCCAGTCAATGACCTTGCCCTCATGATCAATGATCTCCCACTCAGTCAGTATTCTCCGGATTGTCTCTTGCTCTTGTCCAAGATCCAAGTAAAACATCCCAAGGGGAGAGTTGATGAGAACCTTGTAGTGAAGCGGTATTCCAATCTTACAGTGTTCACACTGAACAACATAACCACGGTCATAGATTTCCTGAATGAGGTCTACAGCCAACCATGTACAGATGGAGGGATGGTAGATTGCAGTGAATTCCTTCTTACAGGTGGAACATATAATTTTAACAGGCATCATGGTTGTCATGTTATTTCCTTCACAAATGTAATAGTATTACAAGATATATGTAACACTAATACTTTTAAACTAAAGCATCATAGATTAAGTGAGAATGAGAGTCAAAGCTGAGTATCTGAACAAGATAGAGATACAATGGATACAGGCTGCTGAACAAGAGACAGCACGAGTCTTAGTGGTGAGTGGGGTTCACGGGAACGAGCCTCAGAGTATGAAGGGGACAAGACTACTTAGTGAGTATCTCTCGAATCCTGAGAACGAGTTGGTGACTGAGATTCTTGAGGGAACCACAGTTGTCACAGTCCCTCTCATCAACATAATTGGAGAAATGGCTGATGCACGTTCATGCCCAGAAGAGGCCGTCGAAGTTGAATTCAGAGATAGCACAGTAATAGTTCAAGATGATGAGAAAGGAATGTACAAGTTTCCATCTGGTTGGTGTGATGCAAACGCAGGATGGGATACAAATGGAACACTAGTCAAAGAACACATTGCTAGATTGATTGAGATGATTGCTCCAACCTTGATTATATTCAACCATGATTGGACACTGACTCAAGGAAAGATATACGCCTACGGACCAGAGGTGTATGATATACCAGACATAGAGATGATATTGAAGTGCTTCTATCCGACATCGAACATCCTAGGGATAGAATGGAAGTTCATTGACATCATAGGTCCGGATTTTCTCAACTTCACTCTGCCTTTCATCCTAGCAAATGAACTTGGAATACCGGTACTCCTGACAGAGGTGTGTGTTGGAGAGGACCGTTCACCGGAGATTACCCTTGCTGTGAACTTGTTCATACTTGCGATGTATTCAGGAGCCCAAATTGGAGATGAAACAGTTGTGAATAGAATTTTGAGAAGCTTAAACCATGATGGGAAATGGTGGACTCGTTAATTTATGCTAGAGAGATTTCTTTGGGACCCCTCAGAATTCTGAATTGCTCACTTCATGGTCTGTAAATCGTAGTTTAGGTTCTTTGACATCTTTTGGAAGGGGAGGACAAATCTACGCCGATTGGGTGGAGAGATCGTAACATGAGCTTGGCGAGTAAAAGCTTGTTCTCATTGTTCATATTTGTTGGATTTCTAGTGAGTGGAAGTCTTGTTACTCCTGGAATTCTACGAAGTCAAGATGTCGAGTCTATGTCATTCGAGCTGATGAATGAGGATGATTTTTCCATATAGAAAGGAGAAACAGATGTAAATTAGGAGGGATATTATATCCTCATTTTTTGTGTTCTTGTTGACTCCAATGGTTTGAACCCAAGTTTTTCCATTTGCTCTTTCCTAAATCACGGACTTCAATGCTCTGTCAAAGCCATAGTAGCGAAACCATTAGATTCTCTTCCGATTCGTATTCCAGCTATTGCGACTTTAGAAATAGCAGAAATCTAAAAGGAACCCTTGTTGTCGTTTCCTTGCTGGGAATCAGTCTGGTTAGAATCATCAAAATGATGGATTATGATCCGCAATGGATCGAGCTCTATAATCTAGAGGCGCCGCTAGTAGCAAGAGCTCTTGGCTCGCAGGTTAAGACTATTCATCATGTTGGTAGTACTTCAGTTCCTGGCCTATGTGCCAAACCAATAATCGATATTCTAGTAGAAGTTCAAGACATCATGAAAGTAGATGAACGCAACGAGTTCATGATCGAGTTGGGATATGAACCAAGAGGAGAACTAGGCATTCCTGGAAGGAGATACTTCAGTAAGGGCAAATATCCCATGAGGTCTCATCACGTTCATTCTTTCCAAACAGGGAATCCGGAATTGGATCGTCACCTGATTTTCAGAAACTATCTTAGAGCTCATCCTGAAGACGCTCAGGAATATTGTAGATTGAAACGGGAACTGTCGGCAAAGCATCCTACTGACGTTGAGAAGTATACTGAAGAAAAGACTCCATTCATCTCAGAAATCGAGAGGAAGGCAAAAGAGTGGTTACACTCTAGTGAAGGATTGATACTAGAAAGAAAGGGGAAGGATTTGCTGCCTTCCCGATAAGGCAATTCCTATGTTCCTCGTCTTCGGATTATTATCGCCACTAGTGCAATAATTCCTATCAGAATTGGAATCAGAGCGAAGACAGCCAAATCCATTTCAGAAGGAGCTCCCGAAGGACTCGTAGGGGTTGAAGTCGGGAATATTTCTCCAGTCAGGCTCTCGACATAGACATTCATCAATGTTTGATTCATTGTGACCTGAAAACCAGCCTCTGCAAGTATGTTCATTGACCTATTCAAGTAATTGTGAAATGACTCATCCATTGGGTCACTCCCGTAATATTGGTCGCTGAGTGGTTCATAGTCTGGGTCCAGTGATGAGTACTCTGTGTAGTTCAAGTAATCCGCGGTTGCACAAAGGATGTTCTTTGATGCCCAATAGTCCAAAGCAACTGGGTCTTGACTGGCTCCTATGATGTCTGTGAACCTCGCGTTCGGATAGGTTGACCAAGGTCCTCGTTCAGTCGAGCTCTCCATCGGATGCGGATTGATCCAAATCATGTCTAGAATATGAAGGATAGGTGCTCGTGTTTCCACCATCAGAGTTCCCATTCCTCCGAGTCCAATTGAGAAGTGTTCGTGTGGAATCGATGAATGCACAGAACTCACGACATGCCCCTTTGGTACGCCCATGTAGTTCTTTATGCAACCCGTCACACCATAGCGGAAGTGGGATTTCATGACTGGCATGTTTATGACTTTCAACCTGTCAGAATCAAATCCGGAGATACCATCCCACACACCATTCTTGAAACTAATGTATGTGCCATAATCCGTTTCGAATTTAGGATAGGATGTGAAAATCTCCGTATCCTCATTCCACGTTTCGCTTAACACGTAACCATCCTGATAGTCCCCTTCATCGTAATCGCCCACAGTAGAATAACGTAAGGAATCCCACAGGACAGTGGAAATATTGAATGACGTAAACGACTCTGCAACATCGTTCATTGATTGATTTCTCAGATACGCATTGGAGTATGAGCGGTCAAGATTGCCCAAACCTTGACCATTGTCTGCTATGACGATTTCTCCTGTGAATCCCTCGGGGTGGCTGGTGATCGTATTGATGACACTCTTGAGAAGATCAGTATTGGTTCCTCCCCTATAGTCCCACTGACCGTTCATCTTTAGTATAATGACGTCATTTGATTCAATTAGTCCAAAAGGATTCTCTGAAGTCCTGTACAAGTGCAAATCTTGAGACTCCATTAACCCAATTAAAGCTGTGAACGCTGGATTCATATCGCCCTCTGGTCCAGTTGCATTCTGAATGAAGAACAAATTTGATGTGTTTTCAGAAGCTGATGATGTGATTGGAACAAGGTCTATTGGTATGCGAGTATAGTCATCAACTGATAACTCGAAATTTGGATTAAGTGAATCGCTAGTAACGAATGCTGATCCTATAATCAACACAACCGCGATTGTAGCTGATCTTAGTCTTCCATTGGTGGCTGCCTGCTTCAGGATATTTGGAATGAATGCTAGAAGGATAGTACCGAATATCTGGATATTCACAACAGCAACTTGTTGACACGGATATACAGCTCTCTTAGGATTCTGCCCTGTTCGGAGAAAGAACCAGATTGCACTAGCTATTGCTATAAATCCGAATTTCCAGAGGTGTCTTCCTCTCAAACGTTGGCCATCTTGCTGATTGCATTTTTGGCTACATTGTCCATCGTGCACAATGTAGATGATGTAATAATCTGAATATAAGATGGCCTTTCCGTGCAGGTGCAGTTTCTTCCAATGAAGAAGAATCCCTGAGTTGCGAAACCCAAGGACTCTCCTTGTCTGTTCCTACTTTGTTAGTTCTAGCTTTCTTCTGGAAACAACAGCACCAATGACCAAGACACTGCATAGTGGTATTCCAACAGCAGATGACACAATCAGCACTTCCATGAATGATGGGGATGCTGCAGGAGGTGCTACTGTTGGAGGCAACCATAGAGGAGGTACTTGCGAACCTGAGATCACAAAGAACTCTGAGCCGCTATGCGCAAGAATGTCGAGAGGTGTTGATGATCCATCCAACTTGCCTACCACCGGTCCATAGATTGGTCCATCATGAACATGGTGCCAAAGCATTCTTTGTGTCTGTCCACTTAGGACACTCACATATTCGTAGTTAGTGAAGATGACATCTGTGAATCCATCACCATCAACATCACCGAATGCACAATCGGACTCTGTTGAATACACATTGTAGATGAGAGGTGCTCCACCCTGCCAGACAATGCCCCCAGTACTGTTGTAACCAGTCACTCCGACATCGACGACATTGGTAACAAGCTCATCTGCTCCACCAACTCCAATCAAGTCCTCTGCATAGAATCCTCTAAGGGAACCTGATGACAACGAAACCGAGAACATAGCTCCTTGCGAAGCGCAGTTCACAACGTAGATGCTATCACTAGCTTTGAGAGCAAAGTCGTCTGTTCCGTCACCATCAAAGTCACCAGAAATAATGCCAGTGATACTTGTGCCTGTGATGTTGTAATTCCATGAATAGACACCTGTAGAGCCAGTATTCAAATACCAGCCGGGACTGTAGATTCACTGTCATCGGGGTGATTAGATGGGACAGTACACGCCTTTCGTAATCCGAACTGGCTTACTCTATAGTTACAAGATCACATTCATTCCAGTTTGCATAACAGCGATTATCACCACCGTTTATGCACTGTTTGAAAACCCATCCGCATTGTATACTTTTCCAGTTAACATTCAGATTGTCGCGTGGTTTCCTCTCTGGGCATTCGCCACTTGGATTTCAAGGTCCGCTGTTGATGGTGCTCATGGGTTGTTCGGAGTAATCGATTCAGAGTTGACTGAGGATAAGAAAGTCCACCCTTCCATAGCTAGAAGTTGTGAAGATGGCGGGAATCTCCGGGCATTATTCTCGGAAGACGCCGAGTTCGATAACTTCAGAAAGCGTGTTCATTCAACCATGTTTAGCAAATGGGAACTGCCAATTGCTGTTGTCGGATTTCTTTTCTATATGATTGTCCTTCTGGCTCCTGTTCTTGACGGATCAGTCACCATGAATCTCCCCGATTCTATGCTGTTTGTTTCTAATGCAGTTTTCTTCTTTATCATGAGTCTTGGAATGGGCTCTATTGCTGTCATTGTTGGTTCAATGGTTGCTGGTATAAGACTCATTGATTCAAGTCGGGATAATCTACGAATCACAGAATATATCCGAAACATCAGAAGTGATGACCACTCCTCTGACTTGTCTGAAAGCAGCAAAGAGGTGGATTATCATACATTTGCTCTTTTAACGCGACCGATTGGTCAGGTGCTCTTTAACGTCACAATTGGCGTTATTGGACTTGTTGTTTTCCTTGATTCCTTGTGGACACTAATCTTGCTTAGCTCTGGTCATCCAGTGCACATCATGGTGACGGTCTTTTCGATTACGTCAACACTACTAGTCGTGGTTTTCTTTTTCTGGACTCAGAATGATATTCACAAGCTGCTTGAAGAAAGCAGGGACTCGATACTTGAGGCTCTAATCAGAAAGAGATCCTTGATGAGCTTGGACGCATTCTGTGGAGTCCGCGCTGATGCAGACAAGATAGAGGATTTTGAACTTCACGAAAAACGTATGAGCATCAACAGGATTTCGCTTGAGGTGTTGGATAGGATGATCGGCAATATCGAATCCGCCAGCACAAGAAGCTATAGTCCTCCCAAGATTCTACAGCTAGCTTCTGCAGCAGCTATTACAGTGACGATTGCGCTATTGCAGGTAGTGTTCGAAATTCTGATTTTACCAACTCTTTGAGGATGGTCAAAGCCGTGCGTTTCCGAGTACGTATTGGGGTTCTTTTTCTTCTTAGTACTATTATGCTTGTTTCAATCCTTGGTGTGCATATCCTGCGGACTGGATTCAATGAGGTCACAATTGAAGAAATGATTATAGAACGACCTGGCCGCGGCACAATCGCTTTCACACTTTATCGTCCTAGCGCTGCAAGCATTTCTGAGAATCTTCCATTGGTGTTAACACTCCATGGAGTCTGCGGTTCAAAAGGGGGTCTCCACGGGCTAAACTTGGAACTGGCACGTCGGAACTTCAGTGTGGTGTCGATCGATTTGCCCGGCCATGGTTCGTCCCCGCTTATCTTCAATCTGACCGACCTCGAAGGAATGAGGGATGACTGTATCGCGGTACTTCAACACACGGAGTCCGCTCTTGGATTCAATCTCTCGAGATATGGCGTTGTTGGACATTCATTGGGCGGGGTCCTCGCCTACTATCTGGCTTCAAGCTCTGTTTCTCCTCAATGTGTAGTAAGCATTGGTTCGACCGGTGGCTCAAATGTCGGGGTATCACCAGCAGTTCCAGACAACCTCCTATTGGCAATTGGAACAGCAGATGAAGTGATAACAGAGGATGAGGCTCTAGGTGCTCTGAGGTCATACTCGAGCAATATGTCAGCTGTGGCTGGCATAACTTACGGCTCGTTCTCCGCTGGAAATGCATCAAAGCTAGTCTTCTCAAACGGAAACCATGTTTCAGAAGCAAGTGATCCCGTCATTATTAGTGAGGCAATCGAGTGGTTGAGTCTGTCATTGGTTGATGGTTACTCTTCATCAGGTGAGCTTCAAGTAGAGATGGTCTATACCCTGCTGGGCACTGCTATTACCATGAGTGCAATGACACTCTACGCTTCAACGTTTCTGGTCTTCATGATTGTACACTCTTTGGTAAAGCAATCGGGTCGCATAGACGGGCCTGACAATGACCCTATCGAGATCAACGTCACGGGACGGTACCAATTGTCTTACTTGAGTTCAGTTGCATTTGCGCCGCTCATCATCATAGGTTGCATTGGAGAAGCTACATCTACAATCTCCTTCCATGACTTCTATCTCTATGGTCCTCTGTTGTTCTGCGCAGCTTACACTTTGCTCCTATTCATGTTCACTAGACCATTGCCACATCTGAAATTGGCTTCATTGAGGAGACCTCTCGCCAGAGCCTTTTTGACTGTCGCTGTCACAGTTACATGGTTCGCAATGTGGATGAACGTGGGAATTATCATTGCCACTGGCCAGTGGGTTCTCATTCCAGTACTCCGATTGGGGACTCTTCCACGTTACTTGTATGCAGTACTACTCTTTCTCTCTTCTATTCCGTTCCTTTTCCGGGAGGCGGGAATCATAGCGTCTCGTCATCTCAATGCCAGGGTGTGGAGGGGGTGGCCCGCCTTCATGATGACAACACTGCGAGTTCTTGTCCTCAGACTTGCTCTTCTTGGATTGGTTCTACTCTTGGTGTCTATCATACCTGGGCTGTTGAATCTCTTCATCCCAACAGGTCTGATGATTGCCGCTGTGGTCGTCTTAGCTTTCCTTGTGACGGTGCAATGCGCAACCACTCTGACTTTGACTGCAGGTCTTCAACTTACAAAAGAGGTCTGGCCGAGTGTTCTTCTAGCTTCATGGTGTTTCGCTATCATACTAGTTTCTGCATTGCCGGTTTTGTAGAAGTGCCCCCGGTAAGCAACTAACTCATTAACAATTCTTGTGGCTATTCTGGATTTTAGCAAATGAGTTGTATTTTCACCGAGTTACTATTTTCTGTTAACCAATCTTACTTCACAAGTCTTAAGAACAACGGAAGCGTGGTAGGAGTATCTATTCGATTTGCCACCCTTGGAGGTAATCTCGTTGGTTAGGATGGGATTCTTAATCTCTCTACTTCTAATTATTTCAAGTTGTATGTTTTTTTTGCCAGTGAGTGATGCTGTAATCAATCCAGAAACTCAACTCCAACCATCAGAAGAATTAGTACAAGCTGGAAAATACCTGTACAAGCAATTTCAGGAGAACTTGGGACAATTCCCATGTGATGATGTTCTATTCTACACTCAGACTCATGACGGATATGTCGGATTTGGTATTGATCAAATCATCATATGGAGAGAAGGGGTAGAAGGTCCCACACTATTAGAACTAGTAACTTCTACAAACATCCCTCAAGGTTTTGGTGTGCTGAGTCATCTCTCAAATTACTTCTTAGGTGACAGAGGGGCTTTTACTAATATTAGGGCATTTACTTCAGTAGTTTATGAAAACCTACAACCTGATATGGATTTAATCTTTACAAGAAATCTTCAGGGAGTAGAATACACAATAGAATCCGATTTGGTAGAGGAATCCCTAGATTTGACTGATTCCCTCTCACAGTATTTTCCAGCTGCCAGCTCAGAAGAGATTCACTTGGGTCCGCTACAAAATGGCCCAACAGTATATTCCACCTACTTGGGAGGGAGTAACTATGATATGGCGAGATCTGTTGCTGTTGACAATAATGGGAATGTGTACATAACGGGCTATACTGATTCCTCCAATTTTCCAATCATGAATGCAATAAACAGCACAAGAAATGGATTGGAGGATTGTTTTATTCTAAAGATGAATGCTGATGGTGGTAGCCTTGCCTACTCCACCTTTATCGGCGGTGCTGACATTGATCAAGGTGAGGCAATCGAAGTGGATACATCAGGAAATGTGTATGTTGCTGGAACAACTCGTTCGAATGATTTTCCGACAACTAACACCAGTCATATTGGGGGTGGCAATAGTGACTGCTTCATCGTAAAATTGAATCCATCAGGAAATGAATTGTTATACTCTACAGAAATTGGTGGAACCGGTCAGGACACCACTGGTTCTATGGTCATTGACTCTACTGGGATAATCTATGTTGCTGGAGAAACAAATTCTGAGAACTTTCCTACTGTAAATGCCTATAACGCAACTTACTCCGGTGATGGTGACTGTTTTGTTTTCAAACTTGATCCTGAAACAGACATACTTCATTACTCAACATATCTAGGTGGACATGATGATGAAAACGCAAATTCGATTGCAATCGATGATTCAGGGAATGCCTACATAACAGGACAGACCAGCTCTAATGATTTCCCAACAGTGAACGCCTATAACAACACGCTTGGTGGCTTCATGGACTGCTTTGTCACCAAATTTGATTCTTCCGGCTCGTTTCTAGTATTCAGCACACTTGTTGGTGGGAATGACGGTGAAGTTGGTAGCGCCATTGCTGTTGACGCAACTGAAGCAGTGTATGTAGCAGGATCAACTAGTTCCCTCAACTTCCCAACAATTGGTGGATATGACACTACACCAGGTGAAGAGGACGATTGTTTTGTCTTCAAAATTAACCCTGCAGGCGATTCTTTGGTTTACTCAACTTTGGTAGGGGGAGACGGATATGAATATGTTTCTGACTTGAGTATTGATTCTTCAGGACAAGTCTATGTTGTTGGACAAACAATGTCTGACAATTTCCCAATTGCTAATGCATGGTATGATGAGTATCGAACCAATGAAGATGGTTTCATGTTTGAGCTATCTGCTGAAGGCAAGTATTTGATTCACTCCACATATGTCGGAGGACAATGTCACGATGAATGCAATTCTGTCGCAGTTGATTCATCAGGGAATGTATATGTGACTGGTGGCACTGATTCAATTGATTTTACTACTCTGAATGCATATGATGATTCATATAGTAATTATATGGACTGTTTCTTAATCAAATTCGAGAGTGTTGAGAACTTAGACACATCTGGTCCCGAGTTTAACATTCTACCGATAACCTACCCAACTGACCAAGATATGGCAATAGCTGCATTCCTTAATGATACAAATATTGTCCATCAAGCTATTCTATCTTATTCGATCGATGATGGTGTTACTTGGTCCAATCTTAGTATGAGTCATGCTACTGAAAGTGAGGGCGAGTGGTATGTTTGGATGCCACGGTTCGAGCTCCTTACCGTTGTCACATTCAAGATATATGCTCAGGATGGAGTTGGAAATTGGGCTGTTTCGCCTGAGGATAGCTATGTCATTGAGGCCTATGATGCGTGGGGTGGATTCTTAACATCCATGGCATGGCTAGGTATTTTCATAATTTTGCCGTGTGGAGGAATCTTCTATTTTGTAGGACGACGACGAGGCAAGAAAGCAGTAGATGCAATACCAACAGAACCCACTGAACCTGTTTCTGATGTTGATATCGAAGTCCTGCGAGGGTGTGAATGCATAGGTGCGAAGTTTGAGTACAAGGTCAAGATCAAGAATGACTCTGAGTTTGTGCTTAACAGAGTGACTGTGAGCATCGCGTCCTATCCTGAAGACTGCATGCGACTGGAGGGCGAAACCAGCAAACGAATATCTATGATCGAACCTGATGGTTTCAGGTCTCCCCAGTTCACTTTCATTCCAACTAAGGACTGTGTAGGAGGCGTAATCCAAGCTACAGTTTCCTTCATTGATCACAAGAACGAGCTTGGAGTTGTTGAAGTAGAACCTTACACGATTAGATCGGTCTGTGATCTTTTAACCCCTCTTGAGAAGACCCTTGAAGAGTTCGAAGATGCAATTCATGACATGACGGTGGCAGTGGAAGAAATCACCGCTGATTCGAATGCAGCCATACTATTCTCAAAGACAATTGCCCTTCTACCAGCTATGAACTTTCACATTATTGAGAGTTCCAGTAAGTCTGAGAATGGAGTGTTTTATGGGACAGTTCGTGGACTAGCAAGGGGCAAATACACGGGAAGTAGAGTGGCTGTCCGAATTGCAATCACTGGAGCTTTGGATGCTCAAGTTGCGCAAGTGCAGATTGAAGGATTGGGAGATGATGAGGCAATGCTTCCAACAACACTACAAGAACTAACTGAGACTATCACCGGGTAGTCTAATCATTGTGCGCAAATCCTACGTTCTCTTCACTCGTACTAAGACAGAGTTGAAACCTGGTGTATGACCAAATGCTGTATGCTTGTCGTCAGTGAGCAAGTTCATGTTTCCATCGTCGGCCCACCAACCGTCGGATGCCCATACCAAGCGCGGGTCTAGATCCTCAGACAATTCAAGTCTGAGACCTTCTATCATTCCCCTTTGTGATTCTATTGTAACTACATCTCCATTTCTGAGTCCAATCTCGGATGCAGTGGCTGGATGCATTCTCACAAATGCTCTCCTATCTTTCACCTCATTCCTCGTGGGTAGTCTTAACGGCTCGCTGACAATCTTGTAGGGGCACATATCTAATGCACAATCCCGACAACCGATGCATTTCTCTGTGTCCCAAACTGGTACAAGGAGTCCCGTGAATTCTTCAGGAATTCGTATCTCATCCTCCGACTGCTTTACAGCGAGAGTTCCGACGAGAGAGGACAGCACGCTTCTCATCTTAGCTTGAGGTTCCTCCTCTTGCATCTCTTGTCTGCTCATGAGATCCGTACTCGGAGGGTGCATTTGGATTGCTTCGTCTGGACAGTCCTTTACACATTGCTGACAAGTAGTACAGTGAGCATAGCTCTTGATGGTTGCTCCA
>JAUVHR010000210.1 GCA_030593165.1 Candidatus Thorarchaeota archaeon | reverse complement strand
ATTGATATTGAGATACGGAGTGGGGGGATTGACACCATCATCGTATCTGATGACGGAGTTGGAATCCAGAAGGAAGACGTTCCGGTCTGCATTCAACGACATTCCACAAGCAAGCTGCGGACCAAGGAAGACATGGACAGTATCTTGACATATGGGTTCCGAGGAGAGGCACTTGCGAGCATCGCTGCGGTGGCTGAAGTTAAAATCCTAACTCGCTCTAGTGATGAGGAATTGGGTACACAGCTTGTTTCTCGTGTGGGAGAGAAGCCCGTTGTTGCATCCGAAAACAGACAGCCTGGAACAACCATTGAAGTCAAGGACCTCTTCGCGAGAGTACCTGCGCGACGAAAACACCTTGGTGACCCAAGAGTGGAAGGACAACGAGTACATGAAATAGTGATGAAGCATGCAGTTGTCCGCAACGACATTGGGTTCAGATTTGTTCGCGATAGAGAGACCCTTGTTGACTGTCCTCCGAGACAGAACCCGTCAGAGAGAATCCTCGCTCTCTGGGGAGCGGAGATATCAAGAAACCTGACAGATGTTGATCTTGTCATGAGCGGAATCAATGTACAGGGTTTCATTGTGAGACCGCCTATTACAAGAGGCAATAGAGCGAGAGAATATTTCTCGGTCCGGAAGAGACCTATTGAGGACACACGGCTCAGCAAAGCTGTAGAGTCTGCTTACGGCACCCAGTTGATGAGAGGGCGATTCCCGATTTGCTCTCTTAACATCTCAGTTGAGGTTTCCAGAGTAGACGCCAATGTCCACCCAAACAAGAGAGAGGTCAGGGTCTCGGACATGAACGAAGTTGTGGAAGCAGTTTGGAGTGCAGTTAGGGAAGCTCTCCAAGTTGAGACCGCTGAACCCACTTCTGATCTTACCGAGTTCATCCAGGCAGATAGTCACTCAACTTCTGAGTCAGCTGATAGTAGTCCTCAACTTGTACCAATACAGGAACAGCCAACCTCAACAACCGTCCTCGAACACATGCCGCTCCTTGATGAGGGGGACTTTGTCGAAGAGGAGCCCCTAGACTTGGCAGCACTGGGTGGAGAATTCAGAATCATAGGGCAGTTCCACAATCTGTACTTGCTTCTTGAGTTTCCTGAACATCTCGTTCTTATTGACCAACACGCAGCGCATGAAAGGATTCTCTATGAACAACTCAGACGCGAAGTCAACACCGGAAACACCATGGTCCAAGAGCTGCTTGAGCCAATCGTCCTTCGACTAAATGCCAGTGATGTCGAACGGATTCTGGAAAGCGCTGAAACCCTAGAGAAGATAGGATACAGTATCACGGGCTTTGGCGGAAAGGAGATTCTCATTTCGACGCTGCCAGTTGTCCTCGGACGGATTGCATCTGAGAAAGAACTCCTGGCTGTCATCGACAGGATACTCGACATAGGTGCTGAATCCGCAAGCGAGGAATTCATGGACGAAGTTGTCAAAGTGACTGCGTGCCACTCTGCAATTCGTGCCGGACGTGCTCTCAGCAACGAGGAGATTCGAGACCTCATCAAGGAATTGGCGGCAACACCGAACCTGTACTATTGTGCCCACGGCCGCCCCACGATTGTCAGGATTAAGAGGGATGTTCTCGATGCGAGGTTTGGGAGGACAGACCCCGAAGCAATTGCTAGGTATAGAGCAAGACACGGAAGTAGAAAGGAAAACGGGTAGTGTGAGTCGCTGATTCTGAATCCATAGTATGCAGTTCGAGCTCTCTGAGGTCGCACGCTTGAAAAAAAACAACTCTGCGTTTCAAGAAAGAAAAGACATCATGGTCCACCTAGATTTCCTTCATCTAAGTATTTAGAAGGCGGTAAGATTATCTATCATTGTCTTGGAGAAGTCAGAGGCGAGAGAGATTGATATTTTCTACAGTCATGTTTCCAACTGAGAGGTCAGCAACGGATGCGCTTCTTCTTGTAGAAAGCATTCGAACATTTGCTGGATCCATGTCTCAAGAACCAATTTGGTGCTTCACACCTGAAATTGGAAAAGAAATCCCTTCAACGGTCAAGGACAGATTGCTAGCATTGAATGTTACATTGATCCCATTCGAAATTGACAGAGAGATACTACACTTCCCATTCACAGGAGAAGTTCTTGCAGCGGCCCGGTCAGAGGCCAGGGCCATCGGGAAAACAGACCTCATTGCATGGTTGGCAACTAACACTATTGTTCTGAAGGAGCCAAAGGACTTCATTTTGCAGGATGACAAGAACCTAGGTTTCAGGCCAGTTCACCATACTCTCCTCGGTTCACGCTTCGATGAGCCACTCGATCCGTTCTGGACACTGATCTACAAGTGTTGTGATGTGCCCGATGACCGCATCTTCGCAATGACCACTCATGTGGACAACACAAGAATCCGTCCCTACTTCAACGCGGGAATACTAATCACACGCCCGGAGAATGCCCTTCTCCAGACTTGGTGCGACACATTCTTCAAAGTGTATCAAGAGGATGAATTCGACAAGTTCTATGATGATGACGAGTTCTACGACTACGAGACCTTCATTCACCAAGCTCTGTTGTCTGGAGTTATTCTATCAACTATGAAGACAGACGAGATTCAGGAATTGCCTCCAGAATACAACTATCCGCTTCACCTACATGAAGAAGACACTAGCAGCCATCGTCCTTCCAGCCTTGAAGAGTTAGTGACCGTTCGTCATGAAGGATTTTACAGTGACCCCGAATGGCAGGAGAGAATGCCCGCGGAAAAACCATTGAAGAAGTGGATTGCTAAGACCATAAATCGGTGATGTTGGAGTGTTCCAACCGCTCATTTTAGGGTTGGCACTGTCCAAGAGGGATACCATCCTACTATTGATAACTTGGCTCATTGTATTCGGACTGTTGCAGGATGTCGCGTCCTACATGTTCATGCACCTCGTTCAAGGGTGATGATTATGCTGGAAATAACTCCCTATCAAGCGCATCCAATCAAATGGATACTGCTTCAGGATGTCCCTTTCTGGATAGAGATTCCTCTTATTGTATTCATCTCGATATTCCTCTACGTTTTCGTGCTGATGAAAATCGTACGGAGATTCTGGCAATTTCCTGCTCCAGCCTTCATTGGGAGAGGACTCAACTCACGACATCGCAAACGAATCCAACCTCCATCGATGATTATTGAGGCACTCGAACTCAAACCTGGAATGAAGATTGTGGAGATTGGGTGCGGCCCTGGAACATTCACAATGGATGTGGCAAAGGCAGTACTCCCTAAAGGAGTAGTGTATGCTGTTGATATCCAACAGAGCATGTTGAATCAACTGAAGGCAAATATGCAGAAGCTCGACATCACGAACATAGTGCCCATTCTTGCTGACGCAGGGGGTACGATTCCATTGGATGCGGAGGTTGCCGATGGAGCCTTTGCTGTGACGGTCCTTCCCGAGATACCTGACAAGTCAGCAGTTCTGTCTGAAGTCAAGCGTCTCTTGAAGACTGATGGACTGTTTTGTGATGCGGAGTTGATAATCGATCCTGATTGGCCCTTGCGAAGAACTGTGAAGAGGTGGTGTGCTGAAGCGGGTTTTGAATTTGTGAGGGACCTTGGAAATGCTCTGAGGTATGTCTTGGTATTTCGGAATAACTGAAGGCGATCATTGTCAACACTTAGAAAGGCGAAGACTCTTCCCAAATAGCTTTGAAATGCAGTAAGTTGTTTTTCTACTAGGAACACACGAGAAGGAGATTGAGTTCTTGACGAACAAAGCTGAAAAGGCACTCATTTTCATCACCCTTTCAACAATCTACTTCTTCTCTATAGTCCATCGTGTTGGGATTGCTGTGATAGCTGTTGACATGATGGATGAGCTAAATGCAAGCGCTTCGCTCGTAGGTTTGATGTCCTCTGCTTACTTCTTTCCATACGCTCTGATTCAGATCCCTGTGGGCATTCTATTGGATAAAGTAGGAGTAAGAAAGACCATAGGATCCTTAGGTGCCGTTGCAGTAATTGGGAATATTACCTTCGCACTTGGTCCGTCCGTCTTAACTGTTACAATCGGAAGAGCACTAGTTGGAGCGGGAGTGGGAGGCTTCTATGTTTCAGGTCTAAAGGCACTCTCCATATGGTATGAGCCTGACGAGTTCGCAACACTAACAGGATTACTTACTGCAATAGGCAACTTAGGAGCATTCTTCGCCTCTTCACCACTCGCTCTCATATCTGTCAACATTGGTTGGAGAGGCGCATATGGTTTCATCGCAATAGGGATGTCCATATTCATTGCCCTGACTTGGGTTTCATTGAGGAATGAAAGACACACGACAGGTACATCGACCAGAAGAGTGAATGACAATCTGTAAGGGTTATTCACCAATAGACACTTCCTGATAGTAATGATGATACCTTTCCTATCCTATGGCGCCTATATCAGTTTCCAGGGACTGTGGGCTGGACCATACCTAGCATCTGTCTACAGCATGGATACTGCAACCGTTGGATTCTTCTTGACATTCATCAGCATTGGTTTTATCATCTCAAGTCCACTTGGAGGTTACCTGTCGGACAGGGTCATCAGGAAGAGAAAGCCGGTTCTTCTAACGGGCCTACTATTGAGTCTCTTCTTCTGGATTTCACTTGTCCTCTTCGGTGCTATTCTGACACCTCTGACATTGAGTCTCCTACTTTTGATGATTGGTTTTGCTACTGGTTTCACTTACGTGCTTATGGTGATGTCAAAAGAGCTGTTCTCAACGGATATATCAGGAACAGCGATGGCCAGTTTCAACCAATTCTATTTCATTGGTGGAGGCATTTTCCAATTCTTCATGGGTTATATCCTTGATGTGACATATGGAGGTACGACGACATTCGCGTCGTATCAGCTCATCTTTGTGATTAGTGCCATCAGTTTGTTCATCTCGATATTCCTCACGGTTTTTTCAAAGGAAACCTTTGCTGAAGATTCTACCTCAAAGGACACTCTCATCACAGAGTGAGCGCCGCTCAAACAACCGTTGATTTTGGTTTCGAATATATTAGAGCTAGACACAATCCACTGAAACACTGAAGTAGAGTTATGATTTTCAGATTCTCTGGGATAGTTTAACTAGTGCCTTCTTGAAACACTCTATTGGCGCTCTCACTATGCCTGCCCCAATCTGACCAATACCAGGCGCTCTATGAGCTATTCCTGTGTTTATGATTGGCAAGATTCCTGCATCTAGCACCTTTAACAGATCTATCCCAACAGGGATTCCTTCTAATCCCAGAGAGGGAATTGTAAAGCTAGAGTCCCTAGATCCTGTGATTTCTATCATCTCTTTTGTATACGCCACTGCATCTGCTAGTGTACCACCTACGAACTTGACGATTGCTGGAGCTGCTGCCATTGCAAACCCTCCCAATCCTCTTGTTTCTGTGATAGAGCTGTCTCCCATGTCAGGATTTGCATCTCTAGCTCCATATCCCGGGAAGTACAATCCCTCAACAATAGGAGCAGTACTTGTTAGCCATTCATCACCCAGAGTGCTCACTCTGATTCCAAATTCCGTACCATTACGTGATAGAGCGGTCACAATTGTGCAGTTGTCAATTCCGTGAGCAGCGTCCATTGTTGCCTTACAGGCAGCCATTGAGAGATTGAGAAAGAAATGGTCGTTCTTTGCTAAGAATGCAGATACCTGCTGTAATTCAGCAAGTTCAATGTTAGTTTCCAATAGAAGAGGCATAAGGAGTCTTGTAAACAAAGATGTTGATGCGACATTGCGGTTATGGCACTCATCACCCATGTGCAGAGCTTTCTGGAGTATGATATTGAGATTAATGCCATCTGATTGTTTTATTGCCTCCCTAAGGGAGGGTCCAAGGACTTGGTCCATCCATTTCAGATTATGGAGGACATCTTCATTGAAAGCGCCGAACCTAAGCACTTTACCTAATCCTTCGTTCATATTGCTAAAAGAGATGTTTCCATGGGTTTCATTCCTTACAAGAAAGGTAGGCATTGAGGAGGAGATCACACCGGTCATGGGGCCTACTGCCCCTCGTTCATGGCAAGGAGCAAATTGTATATCATCGTTCTTGATTACCTCTTCAGCTTCTTGGGGAGTAGAAGC
>JAUVHR010000361.1 GCA_030593165.1 Candidatus Thorarchaeota archaeon | reverse complement strand
TTAAGAGCGTGAATTTGTCTGCCATTGAATATATTTAGTCTATAGAGAATACTCCGAAACCTCCTGCTTGTTCCAGGAATAGATTCGTCAATCTCTGCTTGGCACTTTCCTTTATTTCAGCAATTTAATGTGTATTGTATTGTGGAGATGTAGTTCTTCGTGATATGTCTAGGCTCCTTATTCCTTGCAGTCCATGTAAGGCTTTGATATTATCCTGTCTTGTTTCACGTGCTTGTGATCTAACGAACTCAGCGGAGGAAATTGGGTGGAATGAATCGGGAAGTTGTCTACAATGTTTCTTGATATTGGAAGAAAGAAATCGCAAGGTGTATGCAGACTTCGGACCAACAAAGCTGAGCATAATCGTGCCTTCAGGGATTTATGCTTGTCATCGCGCCGGCCTAGGAACGATCCACAATTGGACTGTGTGTGGAAAGCGTCGGACTCGGTGCCTCCAGACTTCTCGTCTCTCTTCGTTTGCGAAGAAGACTAAGAGCTCGCTTCCGTTGGAGCAAGTGTAGGACAATCACATACGGGTCCTCGACTGCACGCACAAAGTCAGGCCCAAGATAGACCTCGCCCTCTTACCTCCCGACCCATCACCATTACCATCTTGTCCTTCGGGGCCCTGCACAGTATCTTTGACTCGCGCCCCCATCCCTTCACCCTGATTGCTCCAGTGGTGTCGTCCAGCACCATCATGGAGAAGTCCCTGAAAGCATCGTAGTGGTCAACGATGTATCCCACTATGACTGCTCTCCTGACCTCAAGACCAAGAGGAGAGGTGACCCTGTGTACATTCCCATCCTTCTCGTAGATGCCCTTCGTGATGTCCGAGACCTGCACACGAATGGCGTTCAGTCGTCGGGGCATGTGGACCACCTCTCTGTTTGAGGCGAGGTTGCGCTCATCTTGTCTATCATCATGCGCACATGCTCAGAATTACAATATAACAGGTCGTTCAGGTCTACAAGGTTCAATGAGTGGATTGCCGCTTTTTAGCACTTTGAGTGCCTCAAACGGCGAGTATTCTGTAAGTTGCCTTATATTGCGTATTCGACGGCTGGAGCCAATAATGGAGATAATGAGAGGTCAGCCCGGTCAGGACCTTGGTGATCGACAAATCGAGCGTATAACCCGTTGCGAAAGCCCCTCACGGGCCTAGGTCCAGCGTGCCAGACCTAGACGCCCTGTGGCTAGGTTTTGAAATCAAACGTCTATGGAAACAATTCGGAGTTGAATCAGAAATTGGTTCTTTCCAACGACCAAGTACTATTCATGAATTAACTGATAGTCATATTGAGTATTAGAGGCTGCTTGATACTAGACTTAAATTGAAGACAATAAGGAATTTGAAGGACTTACTAAGATTGAACGGAACACAGAAATTTTATGAGAATAGTACGGCAACCTCATCAAGCTTTTCAAAACTGACTCCATAATGCGGAGCAGAAGTTTGTGGTTCCTCAATCATATCGTATACTCCTCTTGAAATCACGATATTCTAGTAATATGCAGACCTTTCAGAAAAAATGTTTCCCTAGTGGTGTCTAGTATCTGGATTTATTACAAAGCTCAGGTGCGGTCATAGATGGGTGAGATTCAGACAGGAGTTTGGTGATTGTTCAAGCTCCTCTTACCGAGCAAACATCATACTAATGGGGTTCATGTCTGTTCCCATCTAACTTGATATAATAAGAGGTTATGTTCAATGAACAGAATACGAGATAGTTTAGAACGTGTCTTTAGACATATAGAAGTGGAGTGGCGTGCAAACAAAGTCTTTCCCAATACTATAAAACCTGATGACCTCAAGAATATCAGTTATTGTCCAAGAGCTGACTTTGCAATTGGTCCTTTCAATAATGATTTAGACTCGGTTAACCAAAGGAGTAACATCACAGGTATCGGAAATATGAGTTCACGTTTTCGTAGGCTTATTGACGAAATGCAAGCTCGTGATCTACAATGTGAAGAGCAGTGGTGGGAAGAGAATATCATTGAGGCTGACTTGGAGGAAAAACATAGACTAGCCCGATTTGTATTCAATAGAGACTCAAACAAAAACCCTCGCTGCTTTATGGCTATCGAAGTAGAGAAGAGAACTGGTCAGAAGCACCGGATGGTAGTATAGTTAATGCTGCAGCTCTTGGTAAGATAGGAGTGCTTGTTGCAAAGAAATACGATGGAGGTCGAAAGGATGCCTATCCTCATCTTGTCAAAATACGACTGTATCTCAGATTTCTCTTGGCTGTAGGAAAGCCTGGTATTCCAATCAAAAATCTCCTAATTCTCCCCGAAGCTGATTTTGTAGAAATACTCGAGCAACATCCTTCAGCCTGACCTGCTCTGCTAAGGGATTCTCATCCAGTTTCCTATGTAGCCTACACACAAAGACATCCATACTCTCATCATGCTGATCAAACTCATGTACACAGCTCCAGCAGAGTCTGGTCTTGAGGCAAAGAGTCAACAGCGGAGAATACCCATTAGCAGTCATGAGAAGGCTCTCTCACCAACTTCAAAGTGTCGAGGAAGCTCAACACACAGAATTACAGTGGTACAGGAACTCTCCCAGATATACTCAGTTGCCGAGCATCCGCGTGAGAATAACCAAACAGCAACTATGATTCTCCTTCTTTCGCCAGTTCGCAGTACTTCATCATTGATTAGAAGATTCAGATTGTTATTCAATGCCATTAGGCGATTCAGAAACCAGCAGCATTAAACACTACGATCTTTGCTTGCAATATATCCCATCAAGAATCCATAGAAGTTCCCAGACACAAGTATTACAAGCGTTGATTGTACCTCGGTTAGTATTGACATGACATTCAGAGCCGCACTGTACCACCCAATAATGGCCGAGTAAACCATGGCTAAAATTAGAAGCGTCAACCTTCCATCTGAGTGCGTCAACATTGGATCGTACACATCCATGTCCAACAGAGGAAGAATCGGGTTTGTGTTCCTGATCCTGAGAGGTTGCTGGAACGAATGAGAATGCGACATCAACTCATTCTAAATCTCCCACAGTCGATGATGCTCCTCCCTGAATGCCATTGTGACAACTCTTCGGATCGACCTACCTCCAAGTTCCTCGTATCTCTCTAGATTGTTCAACACAGTGTGAGATGCGGATTGTTGGTTGGAGTAGCGATATGGAAGTGCAGGTTCGCTCCGCAATGATGGCAACAATGAGCAAGACATGTTTTCATGGACTCTAATCAAGAGATTCACGAGCTAAGAAAAT
>JAUVHR010000179.1 GCA_030593165.1 Candidatus Thorarchaeota archaeon | reverse complement strand
GTATGTGAAATCGAATCCAAAGCCAGATGTTGTGCTCATGGATCATCGGATGCCAGTGATGAATGGTGCCACTGCTACTCGGGAACTCAAGCAAATTGATCCCGATGTGAAAGTGCTGTTCATCAGCGCCGATGAAACAGTGAAGCAAGAAGCTCTCGATGCTGGCGCGCTTGGCTTTCTAACGAAACCCATTCGGAGCAAGGTCTTGTTTGCGGCCATCAAAGAGCACATTGGGGAATAAGGTTATTCCTCATCAGTTCCCTTTGTCTGGTTGTAGATATTCAGCTCAGTTCTCCTCTAAATGTTACTAGAGAGATTTGTACACGTCGACAAGATATGTGCGATGTTTGATTCAGCAAAATAATGCCTTTGTCTTAGAACCCTTGAATACTGATGATTAGGTTTCTCGGCGAAGCAGGATTATAATGTTAGCTCCGCTGGAGTGGCTATTAGGAACCCTATCTTCAACGCGAATGAAGCCGCCATATGATTCGACGATTTGCCTTACGAGAGCCAACCCGAGTCCGATACCCTTGATGCTATCTTCGCTGGAAAGCCTGTCAAAGATGGTTTCCTTTCTATCATCGGGAATGCCACATCCATGGTCAGCCACACTGATTCTCAGATAAGGCGTGTGTCTTACTTCCTTGACAGAAACTTCTACCTGTACACGCTTTGTCACATCAAACTTCAATGCATTGTGGAGCAGTGCTTTAAAAACCTCAACGAGGAATCCATCTGCTATCACCGTGTACTCACCAGGCTTGAAAGATGCAGTCACACTGAGTCGCGTCATCTCGGAGAAGTCATCAATAGATGCGACGGCAGTGGCCAATGCCTTCGCAGGATCAATGCTTTCTAGGTGTTTCTTACCGGATTCCAATAGCGATAGTATTCTGACATTGGTCACTAGATGTGAAGCTCTTTCAATCTCCCTAATGCTCGGGTCAACCAGTTCGGCCAAATGACTTGGCAGTTCGGAATCCATTTGAAGAATCTCCAAGACAGACAAGATTTCTTGGTTGATATTTGTAAGGTCATGAATCATTATGTCAACAAAGAAATCAGCATGAACCTTCGCTCGACGAAGAACACCCTCTTCTCCCTTCTGTTCTGTTGTATCTCGGAGGATGCAAAGTCCTGCTACGACTTTTCCTTTCTCGAATCTGGGTGTGATACTGCCTGATGTGCGGATGGTGTCACCCTTTTTTGACACTAAATCTACTTCGAAGTGAGATACAGCTCTTCCTCGAGTAACTTCTGATATCGTGTCTATGAGCTTCTTCACAAAACCCGGGAACACGAATGTCTTCACTTTGAGGTCCGAAACTTCGGATTCATCATATCCAAGAGTATCGAGCCATCTCTGATTCACAAAATCAAGAGAACCACTGACTCCAACACTCATAACTAATGCATCAATACTTTCTATGTAACTCTCCAGAGTCTTCGGAGCATCCGTCTTGCCCAAGTTCAATGAATGACCTCCTCAATCAGAGTCTCAAGTGCAATGCAAGTACGTCAATATGTCGCGATATGAATGTTGCTGGGGCATGCAACAGCTGCCAAGAACTTGCACAATCTTTGACATTTTGTAGGTGGTCATAGCATACTGCTCACGACTGAGTGATGTGGATGTCAAACATCAGTCAAGGACATTGATGTCCAAGACTGTATAAGTCTCAGGCAACGGTGCCACCGAACAATACAAGTGTTTTCAGATTGCCGGGTTCTTGTTGCTCTCAAGATGGTTTGTCAAGAGCTCAGTTTCTTCATCGATTGGCTCATGTTTGTCAGTCCTCATCCGACGCTCTCTCCAATACATCGTTGATTATCTGCAACACTTGAGCCATGTCGAGCGGCTTCTGGAGACATAGATAGACGGAAGCGAGCAAAGCCTCCTCAACAAGGTGAGCCATGGTAGGATGATGCCCTGTTATCAACACAGCAACAACATCCGGTTTGAGTTCCTTTATTCGCAAATAGGTCTCAAGGCCATTCATCGCTGGCAGTTTCATGTCTAGGAAAATGATGTCAAAATCATTCTCTCTGGAACGGATGACGGCTTCCTCTCCGCTAGTTGCGGTGATGACTCCAAATCCTTTTTTCACTAGGATATTCCTCAATGTTGTCAAAGTTCCAGGGTCATCATCTACAACCATTATGAGGGCATCGCTTTTCTCTGAACGGGCATCTTGAATCAACTTCAACGAGTGTTCAATGTCAAAAGGCTTGTAAATGACCCCGTAAGCTCCTTCCTTCAGTGCTTCTTCGATCAAGTCCTCGACTGCATAAGCAGTCATCATTATTA
Organism: Candidatus Thorarchaeota archaeon; assembly: GCA_030593165.1. GTDB lineage: Archaea > Asgardarchaeota > Thorarchaeia > Thorarchaeales > Thorarchaeaceae > JAJRWI01. The sequence goes on along the minus strand of JAUVHR010000179.1, from coordinate 4,547 downwards.
CTACAGCACTAGGGAGCAGAGCTTTCAACTTCTTGTAGGTTTCAACACCATTCATTAATGGCATCTTGATGTCCATGAGTACAATGTCGATATTCTTGTCCTCACCCGCGATATGTAATGCGTCCTCTCCAGAACTGGCAGTAAGAGTCTCGTATCCTTTGTGCTGAAGGATATAGGATAATGTATTGGCTAAGCCTTCGTTGTCATCAACAATCATTATTCGTGCAATTGCGTCTGACCGAACAGTATCGTCCTTCTCCATTTCATTCACTCACCTAAGGTGGTGCATCCGATTTCGGGGCTATCGGCAACCAGGCACAGAATTCGGCTCCTTGGCTATAATCACCTTCGACTCGATCCTTGACAGTAATTCTACCGCTGTACTTCTGAATTATCTTGATTGATTGATGAAGTCCAACTCCGCCAAATCGTCTATTCGGGTCGAATAGGGTTTCTTTATGGACATCAGGAATTCCGGGGCCATTATCTTTTATAGTGAGATTGAAACCGCCATCAGATGGGGCTAGCTCCACCCACACTCGCTTATTTTCTGCATTAGAATGAAGCACTGAATTCTCTAGCAGGTTCATAACTAGCAATACCAAATGCTTGTCGGCAATAACTTGGGCTTTTGAAACACCGTAGACAACCTGAATGTCAACCGATTCAAAGTCACTTGCCAGCTCATCAAGAGTGCGTGAAAGCACCTCTCTGAAGTCAACGACTGTAAGAGGTGTTTCAAGTAGCTGGCGAGTTGCCAGAACTTTGGATATCAGTCTTTCAGCCTTGCCAACCGACACGTGGATGATTTCAAGGATTTGTCTGAAATCATCATCCTCGGTCAGACTTTCCAAGATCTCAGACCCTGTGGATATAGCCTGCAAAGCTTGTCTCAAATCATGACCCATTAGGTCGATATACAACATGGCTGTTTCTGCCGCATTTCTGAGCCTCTGTTCCATCTTATGACGAAAGAGAGCAATCTCAATGCTAGTATGAAGCTCGCGTCCTGTGAAAGGTTTGATGAGATACGCAAAGGGCTCAGTTGCTTGTGCTTTCTCAAGAGTATCATCATCGGAATATGCGGTTAAGAAAATGACTGGAATGTTAAGCGATAGATGTATCTCCTTGGCCGCGTCAATGCCACTCAAGGTGCCATTGAGCCTTATATCTAATATGGCAATGTCGGGCTCGAGTTCTATTGATTTCGCAATTGCATCCTCTCCCCTACTGACAACGGCAACCACCTCATACCCAAGGTCGCTCAGTCTTTCTTCAATCTCCATAGCAACGATTGCCTCATCCTCCAAGACAAGTACACTACACTTCTTTGTCAATTGTTATACCCCTTCTTTGCTGAATGTAATTACAAATCTAGTTCCTTCCGGGCCGTCGAGTTGAACTGTGCCACGAAGCTGTTTCTCCACCAAGTTCTTGATCATCCGCAATCCAAGCCTCGTTTCAGTAGTCAAGTCAAAGTTTGATGGCAAACCGACACCATTATCATGAACAGTGAGTTCCACATAATTGTTTTCAGTGAGTCGCAGTGAGATCTCAACTTCGCCTTCATTGTTTTCTGGGAACGCATGTTTGAGTACGTTAGTGATAATCTCGTTTAGCACAATCGCACATGGTACAGCTGTGACAAGTGGGAGTTTGATCTTCTCTAAGTTCAAGATGGGTTTGATACGCGTTTTTTGTACTCCATAGGAGCTAAAGAGAAAATCGATCAGCTCTTTCACATACCTAATCATATCAACAGCTGCCTTTTCTTCCGAGCTGTATAGCATTTCATGCACAAGTGACATGGCTCTTATTCTACTCTGACTATCCGTTAGTAAGGCCGCAGTTTTGTCATCTGCGACACTCTTGGATTGAAGGTACAGAATACTTGAGATGACTTGCAGGTTGTTCTTGACTCTGTGATGAACCTCTTTCAAGAGTAGCTCGCGTTCCTCTACTCTGTCAGTCAGCTCTTCCGCAACCCGCTGGAGCTCTACATTTGATTCTTCCAGCGCCTCAAAGATGAGAGCTTTGTGCACGGCGAGGGCCGCAACATTCGCCAAGCCACAGAATAGGTCAATATCCTTCTGGGTATATGCATCAAGCAGGTGGCTCTGAATCTGCATTACTCCTGCAACCTTCCCACCCACTTTCATCGGTACGTAAAGAGCTGAATGACTACTCATCTCCTGGTCTTGTGGAGGATCACCTTCTTCCACTGAACCGTCATCATCGAAAGTGTAACTGGTTGTTGTCTGCTCCAAAGCTTTGCCTAGGTCAGGCGCGTAGAAGTACCTTCCCGTTCTGACAACTCTGCTTTGTGTTCCTTGACCCTCCGGTTCTAATGGAATTGGCGGAAATCCGCTTACATCTACCTCACTCCCTTGAGCGTATACATAAGCCGCTATTAGAACCTCCTCTTGGTCATCGTAGAGAGCAACAACAAAGCTCTTGGTCTCCAATAGACGTGATACATGTTCATGAACTGTTCTATACACTCTTATGGATTCGAAGGTTTCCCCTAACGCGATGGCGAGTCTGTTCGACTCAACCTGTTCACTGAAGAGTCGCTTAATGGTGCTTTCCATCGATTTGACTTCAGTTAGGTCCCTGAATAATACTTGGATTCCGGGTTTTCCTTCATAATGGATGGGTATGGCCGTCATTTCTGCTTGGAACGAGCTCCCATCGAGTCGAATGACTCCGAGATGAGTAGTTTCAGCTGGTAGCTGTCTGCTTTGCACATCATTAAAATATCCCTGGGCAATTTCACGGAAGTCCTCTGCAATAAAATCGTAGACTGATTTTCCGATGATATCCGAATCTGTTCTTGCGTTCAGGAGCTTCATCGCTTCAAGGTTTGCGAACAGAATAATCTCATCATGAATAACAATTATCCCTTCAGGAGATGAGTCAACAAGGGTGCGATACCTCTCCTCATTCCTTTGCAGCATTCCATGTGTTGAGATGATCTCTATCAAGGCTTTTTCTTTAAGACTTGTGACTTGCCAAGAAATGAACCCCAAACCAAAGAATATAATGATGGCAGTTATCATAGCGATTGTTTCTTCAGGTGATAAGACGAGGGTTATAGCAACAATGCTGCTTGCGGAAGCTGCAACAATCCCTGACTTTGGTCGTATTGTTAGGGTTGCTGTGCAAATCGGGAGAGAAAATATGAGAAGTCCTCCTTTTGTGCCAGGAAGAAAGCCAGATAGGTTTACGGCCAGTGCAACTATGAAAAGCAAAAGGACGAATAGATATCCTGCGATATCCACCGAGTAGCGAGTATTAACAACATGAATTATGACTCCTCCTAGAATTGCACCTCCCGTTATCAACAAACCATTCGTTTGATCTACTACAGATGCGAACCCGAGCATCCAATGTGCGAGAGTAGAAGCAGTCCCCATGCAAGCTCCAACAACCATAACATACAGGAGTCTGGATATTACGAGCTTCCGACTCTCAATGGAATAGGGGCCCAATGCGGGGCTTGAATCTGCTCTCATTAAGGCTCATTCCCTCTCTTGGTTTCTGATTCGGAATCTCTCTGGAATGAAATTATGAACCATGTGCCATTTGACCTATCGAGTTCCAGTCGCCCTTGTAGTTGAGTTTCCGCCATTGCTCTCACAACTCTGAGTCCAAGGGTCTTTGCTTCTTCGGGATTAAAATCATCCGGCATGCCGACTCCGTTGTCCCCAATGGTGAGTACAATACCGCCATCGCTATTCACCTCAAGTCGAATACTGATAACACCCCGGGATTCGTCAGGAAAGGCATACTTCAAAGAATTGGACACTATCTCATTGATGATCAGGCCACAAGGAATAGCTTTGTCAATGCTCATTTCAATATCTTCTACTTCCATTTCCAGTTTTACTCTCTTTCTGCTGACGTCGAAAGACTCATACAAGACATCAAGGAGGTCCCTTACGTAGCGCTTCATATTGACTGTTGATAGAGCTTGAGATTCGTATAGAAGTTCATGAATGAGTGTCATTGTGCGGATTCTGGATTGCCCCTGCATCAACGCGGCTCGAACAGTTTCATCATCCTCCGTCTTGGACTGTAGATAGAGAAGACTTGAGATTACTTGGAGGTTATTCTTGACACGATGGTGCAGCTCTCGAAGAAGAATCTCCTTCTCCTCCAACTGTCTTGAAAGGTCCTTTTGTTGCCTATGCAATTCTGTGATGTCCCTGAAAACGCTAACGAAGTAGCCCTCAATCGGGCAATACGCGGATACTGAATACCATCGGTCAAATTCCTTGAAGTATGATTCAAAGACTATTGGCTCCCCAGTGAGTGTGACCCTTCCGTATATACCTATCCAATCCAAATCTGAGTCGCCGATTCCGGGAATAACTTCGGTTACTTTCTTGCCGATTACGTTCTCTCGTTTCAATCCCGTCATCCTTTCAAATGCGTCGTTGACTTCAAGAAAGATGTAGTCCACAGGATTGCCCTTCTCGTCCAACTCGAGCTTATGGAACGCAAGTCCATTGAAGGAATTATGAAACAGGGAGCTATACTTTTCT
>JAUVHR010000024.1 GCA_030593165.1 Candidatus Thorarchaeota archaeon | reverse complement strand
TGTTTCGCGGCTTCTAGCGCAATGGTTTCTACATTGTCGGATCTGACCTCCATCTTTTCATGGTCCGACGTATCAAAGGAGACCTCGAATTCCTCGAAAAGCGGGGTCAGCTCAGCGATTTTGTGCTTGTTCGTTGTGATGATCACAAGTCTATCCTTTGACATATGCTAGGACCTCCTTCATCACTCCATAGGAATCTCGTGTCTTCTCAAGATCAAACATGCCGGTAGAGTTCCAGAGAATAATATGCTGAAGACCCTCACGCTGGTATCGCTCAAGCATGCTGATTATGGTGTCTGCATCGCCACACATATAGAACTCCCGTAAGACCTCCGCTGGAACTTCCTCTATCGCCTTTAGTACCACATCACGTTCGTATCGCATCGGGACATAGTCACGCAACGAATAGAAATCGGTACCGAATGGGTGTTCAAACCCTAGCCGTTGCCACTCCGTAGCAGGATAAAGCAGAGCAAATGCCTTGGCAAGCGGAGTTGTCATCATCCGTTCGCACTCGGCTGGGTCGTTGTCTAGAATGCACCAATTCCAGAGCGCAGCTGTGAAGCTCCCTATCCTGTCCATACGTTCTCTATGAGCGTTGATCTCCCTTAGCTTTTCTCCAAAGGCTTTGGGGGGAATCAGAGTAGGAATCCACCCATCTCCAAACTCGGCCGCTATCTTGAGCATCTTCGGACCGTGTGCCGCTATCCAGATTGGTGGGGGTCTATCTTGGATTGCAGGACGCAGTGACATCACAGCATTCTTCAACTTCCAATGCCGGCCATCATAATCGAAGGGCTCTTGGGTCTCCCATATTATTCTGATGATCTCTAGTGCCTCACGAAGCTTGCCCACTTGATTTGAGTAGTCCATACCATAGGGCTCTACATTCTCAATCTCGCCAGCTCCGATTCCAAGAATAGCTCTTCCATTCGAGACGTGGTCAAGCGTAAGAAACGACTGGGCCAAGAGAACGGGGTGTCGGCGTATGGGCTCCGTTACAGCTGAGATGAGCTTGGTTCTCTCAGTCACCATTGCACAAGCAGTCATAATACTGGTGAGTTCGTAGTACGTATGTGGCGACTGTTGAATAAACGCAAGGGGAGTTATGTCCGGGGTCCATATTGACTCTGGGATAAATCCCGCAAAGTGATCTGGGAATGCCATGCTATCATAGCCGAGAGAGTCTATAACCTTCGCATTCTTGATAGCACTCTCAAATGGCGGGAGAAAAGGACCCGGAGCTCCGATTTGGAGGTCGTGGATGTCTGCCATTACTCACACATCTCAGCAAAACGAAGGAGGGCTTTCTTGACCTTCTCAAAGTCCTTGACATCAAGCCACTCGTCAAGTCCATGGAAATTGCTGTCATCCGCAATTGTCCCATAGCATGCTGTCGGGATACCAACTTTGTCGAAGAAGGGGCCGTCATTCCCGCCTAGTTCAGCTGCCAGTTGCATGTCAGGGTCAACAACAGCCTTTACCCCCTCATAGAAGAACTGTACAAACCGATTATTCGTGTCAGTGCCCCATCCGTGACCCTTGGTCTTGATAGCGAGGGTCGCATCGACACCGGTTTCCTCTAGGGCACTTTTCAAGTACTCTTCAAGGTCTTTGACAACATCGTCTGGATTCTCTTCTGGAATAATGCGACAGTCAAAGGAAATGACTGCTTTTCCAGGAATGACATTAGTCTTGCTTCCAGCCTGATACATGGTCATGGAGAATCTTCCCCAGAGGGTCTGGTGTGGACTGCTTGGTGGAGCAGGAAACTCGGAAACCACCTTGCGTCTTCTGTCAATATATCCTAGCATGTAATCGAGTAATGGAATCGAGAGATGGATTGGATTCGCGAACTTGAACGGATATCCTGCATGTCCCTGCTTGCCATGCACAGTAATTGTACCTGCAATCACTCCACTTGCACCAATACCAATATAGTCTGGACTACTATCCACAACAATCGCAAAATCCCCGCGAATCTTAGGCGGACCGTTGATTAGATAGTCAATCCCATTTTCTCCTCCAATCTCCTCGTTCGGTGAGATCAGTATCTTCAGATTGACCTTTGAGGTGCCATTCTTGACGAGTTCTCTAGCGGCGCTTACGCAGGCAACTACATTCCCCTTGTCATCAGTGACACCTCTGCCGTAAAGCTTGTCGCCCTCGTCTGTAAGCTCGAATGGGGGTCGGGTCCATCCCTCCGCGTCCCCTGCCGGGACCACATCATAATGAGTGCAGAGCAGAATGGTTTCCTTTGCTCCCACATCAAGACTAGCTACAACGTTGGGCTGTGGAATCCCATCGGCAAATGAGTCAAAAATCTCAACCTTGAGTCCTGCCTCTTCGCAGTACTTCTTGATGATCTCGGCACACTCGACGTAATTCTTCTTTTCATCACTGTTTGTGTCAAGCTCAATTATATCACGGAGGAAGCTCTTCTCCCAGTCATTCATTTCTTCCATCTCTCCTAGGACAAAAGGGTGATGTGTATGTTGTTGATTAGTCTTCTGGGGACCTAAAGCTGACAAGTCTGACAATAGTTTGTCTTGAAGCGATTTGCCTTCACTTCAGATACTCGCCCTCCGCACAGGGGACAAATGTCGCCACCCCTGTTGTGAACCATTAGGAAGTCACGCTTCTCAAGCCCGATCTCATCCAAGCTGCGTTCGGAGAGAATCTCGACTATTCTCGTCAAGACTTTGCGCATTGATTTGTACAGTCGATCAACGTCCTCTTGGCTCAGGGTTGCTCGCTTTCTGAAGGGATTGATCCCCGCAAACAACAAAATCTCATCTGCATAGGCATTCCCTATTCCTTTGACGAACCGCTGGTTCCTGAGTACGTTCTTGATTTGACCTCGGTGACGCCTTATGCGACTTCTGAAAATCTCAAGGGTCAGGTCAGGATCCAGTGCTGATGGTCCTCTACCGTGGAAGTCCGCAACGATGGAGTAATCATCCTCCTTAACCAGATACACGCGACCCATCTGTTTGCGGTCTCTGTACACGAGTGTCCTATCTTCGAGTTCGAGTGAGATTGCATCGGTCTTCCCCAACCGACTCTTCGACGGGACAAGCCTAAGGCGACCTGTGAGCATTGGATTGACAACAATTTCCTTTGAGCCAGAGAGAGATATTGTGAGGAACTTGCCATCTGCTCTGACCGAGTCGATGCGAGTCCCGCTGATTGAGCTAGTGAACTTTTCCACCGTGGTTCCGTACAGCACAATATGATTGTGGACATCCACCTCAAGGATGGTCTTTCCACCTACTGCCTTAGTCAGTTTCTCCGCCATTACTTCAAGCTCAGGGAGTTCAGGCACTCTGTACACCTCATAGTCGCTTCGTGAAACTCAATACATTCTACATTCGTCGTAAGATTCACGGACCTTAATGTGGTTTCGCTCATTCCCAGAAGATACGATGCTGAATGCGTCGGTGTTCAAGAAATCGAGCTAATTGAGGAAGGAAGTGAGCCTCAAGAATTCCTTGATGCTTTGGAATGAATTCACTCAAGTTATACGAGCCTGAAATGACCGGCCCTGGGCTCGTATATCACTCCACTCTGCTTCATCTTTGTTAGGGTTTCAGTAGCGATATGGGACTCTACCCCTGCCTCGTGTGCAATCTCATCTAGTGTTGGTCCAAGGGAGCCCGTCGTCCCTGTATCTAGCCTCTTGAGTGCTCTCCAGACTCTTGTGTCAAACTTGTGAACCGGGGCGCTCTCACCATACTGCTTGTCACTATCAATCTTGAATTGCGTGAGCTCGATGAATTCCTTCAGAGCTGGCTCGAGTATCCTATCCCAAGAGCGCTTGAGCTCCTTTGTTGAGACCTTCTCTTTCCAATCTGCTCGCGCAGATGAACGCGCAAGTCGAAGAGTGCTTAGAGGCCTGCCCATGGCATCAGCATCCAGGATTGAACCGCGTGCAAGAGCAGAATCATCGAGACCGAAGCTCTCTCTCAACACTTCAAGTCGAGTCAGCACATGTTGGGTAACAGAGTCAACACCCCGTGAGCTGACAGATGGAACAAGTAACTGAGCAGTAATAGCAGTCTTCAGTATTGGCAGTCTGAGTTCACGTGCATCTGTACTCTCAATCCAGAAGTCCTCTGAGGCCAGCGCTAGGGGCACATCTGGTAGAGTAGACGTACTTGCGGTTGTCATTGCACCCATTGACACCTCACTAAAACCGGATGGGTCTTTGCGATCCACGCAAAGCGACCTCATCTCAGAGGGTCCTGGCTGCCCTATTTCCACTCGCCAGTTCTTTCTTGTAAGAACCTGTACGCCTCTTATATTCCTGTACTTGCCGACTCTTCCTCTTAGGGTGGGAGGTAGAATTTTCTTCATAAATGTAAATAGCCTCTTCACTTGGGTTTTCGATGCGATTGCTTGAATGCCTGTCGTCAATCCGCCAATACTGCCCTCAAAGGGCGGACTAGATACGAAGAGTCGGGCGAACACACGTTTGCTTGCCTCTGCCATCCCTACATGCTCAAACAGCATCCTTGACAGTTCCCGGAGCCCAAGAGGAGGTTCAATCTCACTCATCAGCTCTAGGGGTAGGGGTTCTACCGATTCCACTGTGAATGCACGGACAGACTCGTTCGATCTCTCAAGAAGGCGCGGTACTGAAATATTACGACCTGTGATCTCCACCCTTGCTCCATCGGGGGGTTGTTCTTGATCAGAAGCGAAATAGATCATTTGTCCGCTGTGCATCCATGGACTTGGAGAGAGTAAAATGATGTTCCTATCACGGGTGTGGTGTACGAACCCACGTAGTCGATAGAGCCGGCTGCTTATCCTCTCTTGGAACTCTCTATGAAACCGAAGTTCCCATGAGGCCATTTCAGAACCGAATTCCCGATCGTATACATCACTGGATGCCACTACATCACCAAGTCTATCACCGGTGTCAATATGCCGAAGAAGATCATCACCGTTCATAGTGTGCATGCACGACCTGTTTCTTACACATCTGTGGTCTTGCAGATTGAAGTACCTATACCTTCCTACAGTTCCCGACTGTTGGCGCTCTCAGTGTCTATTGTTCAGTCCCTAATCTCCTCGTATCTATAACAACGAATCCAATGCCCCTGTTCAACTTCCCTATAATCGGGAACATCTGTCCTGCAAATCTCCTTGCAATGCTGACAACGGGTACGGTACGTGCACCCGGATGGAAGGTCTGCCATGCTTGGCGGTGAGCCGGGGATTCCTCTCAAACGTAATCCCTTCTCACGGATTTTTCTCATCATCTCCATTGTCGGGAAACTCAGCAGGAAATCTTCTGAGAATGGATGGCCTGGGCTGTTGAGCACCATTGCCACATCGCCGAACTCCACTATATACCCCGATGACATTACAGCGACTTTGTCAACTGTTTCGGCAATCACTGTCCTATCATTGTTTATCATCAGCAGGCTCAGATCTTCCTCCTTTCTTGCCAGTGCTATCGAATCCAGTATCCAGTTCCTTATAGTATTGTCAACTGCAGTTGTAGGTTCGTCAGCGATAACAAGTGTAGGACGAGGTAATAGCGCCATGGCAGTGAGTATCCGTTGCACTTCACCAACACTGAGCTGTGTCGGGTTCATCGCCATTCTAACCTCTGGATCCCCAAAGTCTACTAGGTCAAGTTTTTCCATGACACTCATCGCTAGCTCCTTGTGTGGCAAGTCTCCTTGTCTACCAGAGGCCCAAGCAGCCTCGAAGATCTGGACTTTAAGAGACAGTGCAGGATTGAGTGACATGACTGTACCCTGCGGAATATGGGTTATATCCTTCCCAACTATCTTCAGAATGTCCTCTTCATTCATTGAGAGCAAATCCTGACCTTGGAAGAGAATACGGCCCTCTAGTCCAGGTAGGTCTCTCCCCACATCTGCAGACGTAAGCCCTCTTCTTCGTGCGTCATCTCTCAACTTCCAGAGTTCCTTGAACTCCTTGTCACCAGCCGATGATGACATTTGTCTCGCCATCCTCTCAAAGAGGCCCATTATTGCATATCCAACAGTTGATTTGCCTGCGCCCGACTCACCAAAGAGACCTACCGACTCCCCTCTATGAACATCGAATGTAACATCATTGACTGCTTTGATGATCTTGCCGTCATTGAGATAGCGAGCGCTTAGACCATCAACTCGTAATACGACGTCTTCGGAAGGCGACATGGTTGGTAGATTGCATCATTGACTCAAATACTCTACGCATAACTCTGCACTCACAAGCTTGGCACATCATTTCCCTCTTTCTTCAATCGGAGGTATTCCTTGTGCGCTCTAGGATATGCTTTGGCCAGCTCCTCAATCGAAGGCAGCCTCTCACTATATTGACTATACATCTCTCCAGGCTCATAGGACTGAACTTCTTCGTCAATGACTTCGCGCAATTGTTCGTTCAATTCGAAGCCGATATAGTGACGCCAGTTCGCTTTTGCAGCTGCTGCTGTTGTACCGTTTCCCATAAACGGATCCAGAATGATATCTCCCGGTCTTGATGAGAAATCGATGCACTTCTGCACCACTTCCACAGGCAACTTCGTCCCGTTCTTAGCCTGACCCGCGCGATACTCACGTTTGATGGACCAGACATCCTGCGGGTAGTGTTTGTGCTTGTTGAAGAAGAAGTCCTTGGGACTCTTTGCAAGTAGAAGAATGTGATAGTGACTCGTGACGAATCGTTTCTTTGTGTAAACTCCAAAGGGGTAGTTCCAAATGAGGTGATTGATTGTTGTCAGGCCAGCTTCTCTGGCGCCTTTGAGTACAGACTCCAAGTTCGTCCAACCGCTAAAGATGTAGATTGAACCATCATCTTTGATGAGTCTAGGCAGTTCTGCTATCCATGCTCTTGCGAAGTTGTCATACTCCCCTATGACCTCTTCGTAACCCTCAACCACAAGTTCGCCGTCGCGATTGTATGCACTACTTCTCCCATCAAAGGCGATTCCAAATGGTGGATCTGCAATTACTAGATCAATCTGGCCAGCAGGCAGACGTTTCATTCCATCTATGCAGTCCGTATACAGGACCTGGTCGATTGGCAGTTCTCCAGATGTGACTGCACGTTCTCCATAGAGAACCTTGGCCTCCTCTACAGACCAATCATGATCAGGCTGAAAGAAGAACTCTGCAAGATGAGGAATATAGCGACGCGTCCTTGTCTTAGATGGCGTCCTCGTTTCAATGTCTTCCGTCACCTATTGCGTCCTCTAAGGTTCCATCAGTGCTGGTCCTTATTCGTCTGTCGTTTTCTTAACATTCTCGCGCCAATAATCTAGAGTAGGTCAGAGGGATCAACACCTCTGGATGTTGCTTTCTGAGTCATCCAGTCCATAAATGATTCCGGCGGACTGTGCTTGGCACCCTCCCTAGGGTCGAGTGAGAGCGCGTCCTCAGGACAAGCGAGCGAACACACTCCGCAACCAATACAGTTGTTCTTGTCTACTATGCAGATACCATCCGGCACACTGAGCGCGTCAAACTGACAGCGGTCCACACAAGTCTCACACCCTGTGCAAAGGTCAGCGTCCACTGCTGCGAGGAAATTCGACTTCACAAAGGCATGAGGTGCACCTGACACTGAAACCGCCCGAAGCACGTTGCAGCAACAAGTACAGCAATTGCAGATGTAGGAATGGCCTTCCTGAATATTCATTGTGCAATGTACCAATCCCGCCTCTTCTGCCTCACGGAGTATTCGAAGCGAGTCCTCTTTCGTTATTGTGGCTGTCAATTCATCCTCGTCGAACGCATTCTCCTTTTGCTGTGACATAACCAAACAGACTGATGTGGGGTAGCTGCAGGGATTTTCCAGAAGGTCTTGATGTTTCTTACAGATACACTCTCGCATTCCCCATGACTTCGCACCACCTATGATTCGCTCAGCAGCCTCATAGGGATGAATCTCAAGTTCCGTGTTCACGGCCTGGTTCACACTGATTACCTGAAAGATTGCAGGTTCAGTCCCGAACAGATCGCCACCACGTCCTTTGATGAAATAGTCCTCTACAAGTTGCGCAAACTCCGGGTCCATTCTGTCAAGCTGTTCCTCATAGATGCCAACAGCGAAGGGAATCAGAGCATATCGTCTTCCTGTGCTGGAATTCCAACCTCGAATCTGCCCCTTCTCGATCATGACCTCAAGCATCTTGAGAAGATCATCCGGATCACGATTCAATCTAGTTGCTAGCTCTTCGACGGTTTCTCCTCTGAGCTTCATCATACTAGCAAGATCTGCCTCTTCGGGTGAGAATATCCACCTCAAAACCTTGAGATGAGTTCCATCCTCCACATGTGTGTAACTATTCGGTATCTTGTCTAGAACAGCAGCAAGTCTTTCATACGGGTCATCCATGCAAAACCAACCTCAACAGGGTTATTGTTATTTGACGAATCCGCTAATAAAGGTCTACGAAGACACTTCACCTCGGCACATTCATAATCTGGTGACACTTGTGAGTAGAGCGGAGTCGTCGGAATGTCCCAGTTTGATGTCGTTATACTTGGCAGCGGAGGCAGCATTCCCGAAGAGGGACGAAACCACCCCTCAATATGCATAAGATGGCAGGGGTGGAATCTGATGCTCGACGCAGGGGAGGACGTTCAGAGACGATTCGAGCGTGCGCGCCTGGGTACTAACAAGCGGATGGCCATCTTCATCACACACATGCATAGTGATCATTTGTTGGGACTTCCCGGCCTTCTATTGAGGTTCTCACTTCTCGGCAGAACTAGACCCTTGAGCATATTCGGTCCAAAGGAACTCATTGAGTACGTTAAGATCGCTCAGAGTACCATCAACCTTGGAACAACCTTTGAGACCACCGTTTATGGCATCGAAGGAGGCCCGGTCTTCGAGGTGGACGATGTGATAGTGTCTGCGTTCGAGGTGGACCATCGGGGTTTTGCACTGGGTTACGGAGTTGTCTACCAAAAGCCTACTGGACCGTTTCTTCCTGAGCGGGCTGAGGCCTTGGAAATCCCTAAAGGTCCATTTTGGAGAGATCTATCCTCGGGAAAGACTGTTCACCTTGAAGATGGACGAGAGATTGCTCCTCACGAGGTAACTGGTGAGAAACCGTCCCCCTTGAAGGTAGTCTATTCAGGTGATACCCGCCCGTGTGAGTCATTGAGACAGGCAGCAGCTGATGCGAACCTCTTGATTTCAGAGGCAATGTATACCTCAGAATTGGTTGACATGGCAGACAAGAGAGGTCACATGACTGCCGCTGCAGCTGCTGAGATTGCAGTCGACGCAGGCGTTGACCTTCTTGTGCTGACTCATTACAGTCCACGCTACGGGGATGGTGCTGCAATCCTTGAAGAGGCACGAGCAGTGTTTCCGAACTCGATTCTAGCAAGAGATCTTCTGCGAATAGGGCTTGAGTCAGATGGGTCGCATAAGGTTGATACGTCAGCAGCCATTGAACCAAGCTGAAGCAAATCACACTATCGCAAGACCAATATGCTTGGACGAAAGTCTCCCTATTCGAGCAGTTGCCAATGTCTGAAAAAGAGTCTGGCCGAATTTGCATTCTTTCCACGGGCGGCACTATTGCGAGTACATATGATTCTGAGATTGGTGCATATCGGCCCACTGTGTCTATCGAGGCGCTTCTTGCGAGTCTTCCCCCTACTATGGGCAACGTTGAGGTTGTAACACGAGAGCTGTTCCAACTTGACTCAGCTAATGCCCAACCTCACCATTGGCAGGAAATCGCATCCGCCATCAAGCAGATTCACGAAGAGATGCCACATCTGGATGGTATTGTGGTCCTACATGGGACTGATACGATGGCGTACTCTTCTTCAGCTGTAAGTTTCATGGCACAGGATTTCGGGAAGCCCATAGCCTTCACAGGTTCGCAAATCCCTATCGAGTTACCATGGAGTGACGGTCCCCGAAACCTTCGAGATGCTGTTAGATTAGCTGCTTGGGGTGATCTTGGTGAAACCTGTATCGTCTTCAACGGTGAGATACACAGAAGCACGAGAGCCAGGAAGCTCCGAGCAGGGGCACATGATGCCTTTGACTCTGTAGACCCAACTCCTCTCGGCTTCTTGGCGCGTGAAATAGTGCTCTATGAGAATCGTCGAAAGCGCCACAATCTCGTTCCCAAATTCGACACACGCCTTGATGATCGAGTGTTTCTACTGAAGACCTTTCCCGGATTGCTACCCCAGACAATAAGCAAGATAGTCGAGCTAGGCTACCGCGGGATCATCATTGAGGGATTCGGTTCTGGAAACATTCCATCAAAGGAGAACGCTCTAGATGGCGCAATCAAACAGGCTATAGACTCCGGTTGCACCGTTGTAATGAGTACGCAGTGTGCATTTGGGAAAACAGACCTGTCGCTATATGAAGTTGGGAAGTCTGCTCTTAATGTCGGAGCGCTCAGCGCCTTCGATATGACTTCAGAAGCAGCCGTTGTCAAACTAATGTGGATTCTAGGCCATACCAGTGATTCAGAGAAAATTGAAGAGATGATGCTCACAGACTATGTTGGCGAGGTCACGATGGTATCTGGAATGGATACATGATTGCCGCCACCTTCCTTCAGTACATCTGGCCATACCATGAGTGTTATTGTTGCATCATTGCTGGAAAATGTCGGGTGCGCCGAACGGCGGACTCTGTCTATTGGAACACGTGTTCCAAGAATCACCGCCTTCGGAGCTATCAGCGTCACGCTTAAATCCAGACTAACAAACGAACACCTAGTTGTGCCCGGATAGCCAAGCGGTTACGGCGGTAGCCTGGAACTACTAGGTTACCTTCGTCTGGTCAACAGACAGCTACTCTCCTTGATGGAGGCATGAGTTCGAATCTCATTCCGGGCGCCATATCATATTTTGACAAATCGAGTGCGATTCGGCTGTGTGAATCTCTTGTCTTCTAAAGGGCAATAAGTCACAGTGCATTGGTTTGGAAGTAGTGAACTCAATTTCGAATCTATCTGAAGACTGTTTAAAAGTCCGGGACACAAGAGTCCTTCTTACTCAAGATATCAAACTCCTCGAGCTCCCTCTACTAAGGCATTCGTGTTGCCCCGTGAGGTCTGCAGTTCATGATTCACAGTACTGTGTTGTTAAGATCAGGTAGCGGTCGTACGATAGCAACCTCCAGATACTGGACTACAAAGGTTCCCAAGAAAGAGATTACAGAGTACCTGAAATCACTAGTAGATCTCAGAGAGGTTTCCGGAGGAAGGGAAGACATCTCACTGTTGGTCGGGGGTAACAAGTACTTCAGTCGTAAGTGTGCTGATGAGATACTCCTAGTGTTCATCGCTGACATTGACCAGCATGATCGTCTTACGAATGAGAAGATGGACTCGGCAGCCGAGGCTATTCGAGAAGTACTTGACCTACATTCTATCAAGTATATCAAGGCCAACTACGAAGCGATTATTGCCCCTTTCGTACACTCCAAACTAAAGATTGCCCTTGTTGGAGAGGGTGGCGTTGGCAAGACTACTACTCTTCACCTTCTCATGGGCGAACAACCGCCACTGCAGTACATTCCTACTATCGCGCTGAGTATGGAAGTCATCGAGAACATTCAATTCGCTAACTACAGTTTGGTTTTGTGGGACTTCGCCGGACAAGAACGGTTCAGAAAACTCTGGAAGTTGTACTTCAAGGGCGCTGACATAGTATTCTTGCTGACTGACTCTACTCTAAGGAATGTTCTGATTTCAAAAGAAATGTATATGACAATCCGGCGGGATGCCCCCAATGTACCCGTAATTGTTATTGCCAACAAGCAAGACCTACCAAATGCCCTTGACCCTTCAATAATTGAGAAGATGATTGGTGTTGAAACGCATCCGCTGGTGGCTATTGATATTGCCTACCGCGATGATATGCTCAAGATTCTACTCGATACAGCTGCGAGGCTCGTCAACGTGCGAGTTCCAGATGTTCCTCCGGATGAGCTTCTCAGATTCATAGATGATGAAGAGCTCGTTGAGGAAGTAAGTGGTTGACCAACTAGTCGGTTCTTTCCGTTTCTTGCTCTTGTGGAGAGTCAACTTCCAGGGTACCAGCATTCATTCGGAATCCTTTGGTTGCCCAGAAGAACAGGCCAACTCCAATAAGATTCATCACAGCCTTGAGATAGAACGGTACATTGTCCCCCAAGAGCAATGCGCCTGAGATGAGTGCAGGTCCTGCTATGCTAGTGATTGTTACTGATGTAGAGAAAGCTCCCATTATTGAGGCGCGCTTTTCCTTTGGGTATTCTTGTGCTATTATTATCGGTGGAATTGAAACGTCGACCATATCAAGACCTACCCATATCGAGTAAAGGAACAGGATTGCAATTGGATCAGTAGCGTGAGGAAAGAGTACGACTGTGACAGCCAAGAGCAACCAGGCGCCAACTATTGCAGACCGAGCCCCCACTCGGTCCACTAATGCCCCGGAAACTAGCGCTGCCAAAGCAATGACTAGCGTGGAAACTGAAATCATCACGCTATACAGACCCAAATTCGAACGACCAACAAACACAGGCACGTACCACGACAGGCCTCTACTCGAAACGCCGTCGAAAATGAAAGCTGCTATGATCAATAATAGAATCCAATCTCCCCGTATATCCCGAACTGACATTCTCTTCCTAGCCGTAGTTGCCTGGCCGTCAAAAGTTTCCTCAAGCACCAACGCGAAGAATCCAGCCACTAGGGCTACTCCCATAAACCCAAGTGTGAGGGCAAACCAGAACATGTCGCTCTCATAGAGGATTCCACCGAGAATGATTAGTACGGCTGGAGGGATTGAGGGAAGCACGCGCATGGATATCATATATGAAAGCCCTTTGCGATTCTCTGGACTGCTCTCTACTACAAGCACTGAGCAAGCTGGACCGGCGAGACCCCCTCCTGCAGACAGGCACGTGAATCCAATGAGTGCCAATGACGCAGTACTGACCATTGAATCACTGGCCAACAAGACCGATGCCAAGATAATGAGTGGCCCCATCGAGTACATCGAGTAGCCGAGAGCAATCACTCGCTTTCGCCCATAGGTATCTGCCGCATTTCCTCCAATGAGCGACATGGCTGCCCTACTCACCGCAAACAACGAGAAGAATATGCCAATAGTGAATGGCTGAAGTCCGAGATCCAGAAAGAAGTAGGGCATGAACATTATCCAAAGTGAGTTGACTGAGGTGACCACCGTGTTGCCTATAGACATGGCAGCCAAGTTTTTCGGAATTGATTTTTCTCCCGAGTTCAATCTTCTCTCCTAGGAGCTGGGATGTGACACACTCTTCATATGAATCTACGTCGGGGATTGGTTCGATTCTTGAGCTTGACCGTGAGACTGAACACATTTCCGCACATAGGTAAACATTTTCTCAGACATCCGCTAGGCTTAGGCTCACCAGTCCATAGTGGGCCATCTCTCGAAAGACCTAATACGCGTTAGGATTTCGACATTAATTATCCGCAGGAATTCAAAGAAGCAGGCTGGAGTCCATTTGAGTAACGAACCACCACAAAAGGATGCAAATGATGCAGATAGTCGAAGCGGAGACGATGATATCCGTGAGTCTGCTATCATGTTTTGGTCCCTTTTTGAGGAAGTACCAATCGGTATCATGATCTGTGACATTCATGGTGTGGTTCTGAGAGCTAACAAAGCACTCCTTGAGTTGTTAGGCTCGCCGTCCGAAAAACACACACAACAGATCAACCTTCTCACGTTTCCTCCACTTAGAGAAGTAGGCTTCTCGGACGACTTCATCCTCTGCATAAAAGAAACGAAGATTGTCATGAGAGAGGCCCCTTACACGTCCAAGTGGAGGAAGTCCATCATCTTTTGTTATAAGCTAATTCCTCTTACTGACAAAGATGGTGTAGTCATACAGGTCCTGTGCACATTTGATGAGATAACCTATCAAAAATTGGCTGAGAGTGTGCGAGACATCATTTGGAGTGTTGACATGGGTCTGAACTTCACCTATGTCAGCGCAGCTGTCGAAGGTTCGTTGGGATACACTGTCGAAGAGGTAGTATCCAAGAACATGAACGAGATAATGACTCCAGAATCACTTGAAGCAATCCATACATCTCTCAAGGAATCTCTTCTCATGGAGGATAGCGTAGGCAAAGATGGCTATGAAGCGTCTCCACTTGAGATAGAGCTATGCTGTAAGGATGGTTCAACACTCTGGGTTGAAACATCAAGGACATTTCTACGAAGGGACGATGGCACTCCCTTTGGGGTTCTGGGCGTGGCTCGTGACATCTCCCGAAGGAAAACAGCCGAAGAAGATCGTGAGGCGGCTGTGGTGGCAGCTGAGTTCTACACCGACCTCATGGCTCACGATTTGTCGAATATGTTACAGGGCCTTATGATCAGTCTTGAACTCATGCGTGAGGAACATGCACTTCCAGAGAATCTGGAGGACCTTGCTCGGACTGCCCTTGAACAGACAGGACGCGGTGTCACACTGATTAGTAGCGTCAAGAAACTTACTCGATTGACCCGGCAAGAGAGATTATTCTATCGAACTGACCCTCATCCAATCTTGATGAACGCTATTGAAACAGTGAAGGCTTCATTTCCCACAAAAGAAGTCGTTGTCAACACAAACCTCGCTGAAGGCGACTTCGCGGTAATGGCGGATGACTTTCTAACTGAGGCATTCTACAATATTATGCACAATTCGGCAAAAATGGATGCAACGGACAGCGTACTCCTCGACGTAATAGTTAGTTCTACGCAAGATGGAACATACCTGAAAATGGAATTCAGGGACAGGGGTCCGGGAATCAGCGAGCAATTGAAGGATGTACTTTTCAGAGGACTTGAATCCAGAGAGAAGCGTATTTCAGGTTTAGGCCTCACCATTGTCAAACAAATCATCGATCGTTATGGCGGGCGTGTCTGGGCTGAGGACCGGGTGGAGGGTGATTATCAAAAGGGAGCAAACATAATTATCCTCATACCAATTTCAGCATCACCCGATTGAAAATGCAATACAACGAGAGGTGGAGAACGGCTCTCACCTGTCATACTGAAGAAGACCATGTGTGCTTGATTAGCAGATTCCGCATACCGGATTTTACTTGCACACGAGCCAAGGCTGCGAACAACAGATACTATCGGACAGAATTCGCTTCATGGGCATTCCCTGTGGTTTTGACGTGTTCCTAGGCCTGCAATGCAAAGTCTTATGGATACTATTATAAGCCTCCTCCAAGAGGCGAACAAGCCTCACGTCAGTCAGAATGAGGTTATACACCATGTCCGAGCAAGAATACAAACACATAGTGCGGATATCCGGAGCCGATATAGACGGCCAAGAGAACCTACTCCAAGGTATGACAAAGATTAGTGGGGTGGGACTCAGGATGTCAAAGACAATCATAAACAAGCTAAATCTCGATCCGCACAGTAGGCTCGGTTACCTGTCTGAAGAAATGATTACAGAGATTGAGGCGGTGCTCAAGGACCCAATGGGATCGAATTTGCCTGAGTGGTACGTTAATCGACAGAGGGACCGAATAAGTGGCAGGATGCTACATTTGATTGGTTCGGATTTGGACTTTGCACGGCGAAGTGACATTGAACGACTTAGACGAATTAAGTCGTGGAGAGGTATTAGACACTCACTTGGTCTGAAGGTCAGAGGTCAGCACACAAGGACCACTGGACGCGCTGGAATGGCTGTAGGAGTATCGAGGAAGAAGTTATAGAGCGAGGCTGAGAGTGATGGGTGACCCACGCAAACAGAAGAAGAAGTACGTGACTCCAAAGCGTCCATTCGACAGTGATAGATTCCATCAGGAACTTGAACTAATCGGAACGTATGGTCTTCGCAACAAGAGGGAACTCTGGCGTCACAGAACAGAGCTGTCCCAATACAGAAGACAGGCTCGTAATCTTCTGGCTATTTCGGAGGCTGAGCGTGCTCTACGTGAGAGAGAACTAGTTGAGAAGCTTGTGAGAACTGGGGTTATTACTGGTGAGCCCACACTGGACAGTGTTCTCGACCTTACTCTGGGCGACCTACTTGGACGTCGTCTTCAGACTATTGTGTTCAGGAAAGGCTATGCCTGTTCAATACACCATGCTAGACAGCTGGTTACGCATGGGCACATTGCTCTGGGTAAAGCCAGAGTGACTACTCCGAGTAGGATAATCAAGGTCCTCGAAGAAGATCAGATAGAATACACTGGAAACTCACCTCTCGGGGATGAGTCCCATCCAGCAAGAATTGCGGCCTCCGACGCGGCCAGGCGAATCGCCGAAGGACCACCACCAGAAGCTGCTATTGACGAAAGTGATGATCGAGGCCGAAGGCGCCGGTCTGGTGATAGGAGACGCCGATAAGACTATGAATAGAGAGAGGTCAGCAAAATGAGTAAGAAGGAAGAACGCGACAAATGGGGCATTGCCCACATTTTTGCATCATACAACGACTCAATCATTCACATTACTGACATCACCGGAGCAGAAACACTCGCTCGGTACTCAGGTGGAATGATGGTCAAGGCTGACCGCAATGAGTCATCCCCCCATGCTGCAATGCAGGCAGCTTTTCAAGCGGCTCGTGAGGCCAAGGACAAGGGTATCTATGGCATTCACATTCGTGTGAGAGCTCCTGGTGGATCTGGTCCCAAGACTCCGGGTCCCGGTGCTCAAGCAGCGATTCGTGCTCTGAGTCGTGCAGGTCTCAGGATTGGCATCATTGACGAAGTTACACCAATGCCACATGATGGGACCAGAAAATCTGGTGGTCGACGCGGGCGCAGAGTCTAGTACTCTGGACCGACATTAGCACACACAGCAACCGATTACGGTGCATGCCATCTGTCAATCATATGAATTGATGCTCCGTGGTTTCCTCGATTCAGTCTTTCAACTGGTCTAGTGAGATGTCTCTGAGCAGATGCAGGTGGTAGATAGAAGCCCACCTTCAACTCTCGTGGGACCTTCTCGGCCGCTTTCTCACCTTTGGGATCCTTGAAGCCACAGTTAACACACTTGAAGCCCTTTTCCTTCCCAGCACTCTTCATTCTTTTTGAACACTTCGGGCAGGAGGGATTGGTGAATTGCAGCACCTCCGCAACGTCAAGCACTTCAAGTCCTTCGACATTCAACGTCATTCCGTGCCTTCGAGACCGTGGCCGTACACCTGCGGACACAATGATTCTGTCATTGGGTTTCAGCAAAGTTACGATATTCCTAAAGCTTCCAGATGGTTCATACGCGGCACAATCTATAGTTCCAGTTGCATCTGTTAGTGGAAAGACTACATGCCCGCCTTCAATTGACCTTGGATTCGAACTCACCATGCCTTCTACGGTGATTGCCATGTATGGTCTGAGATTCGATATTGTTGTTTTTCTGGTCATATGTGCGCTCGTGCCCTGATTTGAGCGAAACACCATCCATCTCTCTACGGATTGTACAGATTTGACAACTGAGGCCGCCTCAACGACATATTCAGGTCGCTCACCTCTAATGCCATAGATGACAGGGTCTGGTCCATGAGGTTCGATTAGGATTCTACCTGATTCGTGTTCTACACTGGAGAAGAGGCGGTCTCCGAACTCCACATCCATTCTGCGTACTGAATCCGGGTCTACTCCTCTTGGACCATTGGACTGTTCAATCGAACGGTAAGCAATGTACTCGTATGTATAGTCCT
>JAUVHR010000059.1 GCA_030593165.1 Candidatus Thorarchaeota archaeon | reverse complement strand
AGTTTCGGACAGGAGACTTCCAGAGACCTCAGTTGCGATGAATTCGCCGGTGGAAACATCTGCTGCTGCAATGCCGACAGTTCCGTCATGTTCTACGAGTGCTACCAGGTAGTTGTTTGAGGAGTCGGGTAGCATTGAGGTCTCAAGCACTGTACCTGGTGTTATCACCCTCACGACATCTCTCTTGACAAGCCCTTTTGCTTTCGAGGCGTCTTCAACCTGATCTGCAATAGCCACAGTGTATCCTGCGGCGAGAAGTCTAGCTACATACCCTTCGGCCGCATGATGCGGGACACCACACATTGGCCACTTGTCTATACCTTCGCCTCTGGCTGTGAGAACTATATCCAGTATACTACTTGCAGTTTTGGCATCCTCGTTGAAGAGCTCGTAGAAGTCTCCCAGACGGAACATGAGTAGACAGTCTGGATATTGCGCCTTAAGCTGCAAATATTGACGCTGCATCGGGGTACGTTTCTTCATTGCAGGTCACGCCTCTCCCTGTTTTCACTTGCTCCCTCTAATAATCATTCGCCATGATACTGCACTCTGGATTCTCTGCAATGGTTCAGGAAGATGGTGAATGGACGATTGCCAGTCATCTTATGCTGCCGGAAGAACGACTCTAAATGATGCCCCGGATTTGTCCCTTGGCTCTAGCAGCTGAATAGTCCCTCCATATGCTTCAGCTATCCGCTTGCAGAGATATAGACCTTGTCCGCCACCAGTTGTAGAAACTCCTCTTTGGAATAGTCTCGGTCGAACATCCTCAGAAATACCTGGTCCATTGTCCGATATGTCAATAAGGATATTATCCGCTTCACGTTTCACGACAATGGATACCTTAACCTTTGGTCCTGCATGGATAGAGCTATTGCGGAGAAGATTGTCGAATAGAGCTGGGAGTAGGCGACCACGCGACACTCGTAGTTTTCTACCATTTCCTTCGAAGTTTACAGAGATCTTCATTCCACTGTACATCTTTTCAGCAGTTTCTGCTCTTTCCTGGATTAGACCAACTATCTCACTAATGAACTTCCCTTCTGGATTCTCGAATACATCCAGTAGTTGCTTCATCCGCTCAGCTATATGCCTAGTCGTTTCACATAGCTCGATACTCTTCTCATCCTTTGGTGTGAGTAGAGAAGCGGCTTCTGTCTGAGTCAAAATTACCTGTAAGTCATTTCGTAGATCGTGTCTGAGTAGAGATGCAAATAGTTCTAGGTCTCTATTCGACGCTTCTAGTTCCATCTCAGTACGTACACGGTCAGTCAAATCAGTTACAACTGCAATTGTACTATCAATCTCTCCTTCATCGTTTCTCCAAGGAACTGCAGAAACACGCATTATCCTATGTTCTCCGTCTTTCTTAATCATCTCAAGTTGATATGCAGATGCTCTACCCCCTTTTCGGCTCTCTGTTTCTGATTGTACTCTCTCCATCTCACCTAATGCAGTGACATCAAGTAGACTCATAATCTCCAATTCATCTATTTCATAACCAAGCATACTTGCGAATGCTTGGTTCGCAAATACAATCCGTTCATCAAGATCCACGATTGCCATTCCTTCAGGACAAAACTCAATCATCTCACGATTGCGGCGTTCACTGATTTGGAGTGCCTTTTCAGCCAGTTTTCTTCTCGTAATATCTCTGAGAACAATTAGAATTCCTATTGGTTTATCCTCGGCGTTACGAAGGAAGACCCTGGAAACCTCAGCGCATAGAATTGATCCATTCTTATGATAGACCTTTAACTCAAGAGGTGGGGCGTCATAGCCATCTTTTCCAACTGACTCCTCTAATACAAGAGCCTCTTCCATTGTTTTCATGACCAATGAAAAGGAATCCGGGGTTAGTATGTCTGATACATTCTTTGACAATGCTTCCTCTACACTATATCCTGCAATATCCAGCACAGATGGGCTGACATATGTGAAATTCAATTCCATATCAATTGTGAAAATCACATCCTTTGCATTATCTGCTAGCAAACGATATCTTTCTTCGCTCTCTCTAAGGTTCTTCTCCAGCTTGGTTCTCTCTGAAATATCCCTAACAATACTCTGAATATACAAAGGCGCTCCTTTACTATCTCGGATGAGGAACTCGTTTATTTCGACCGAAATTGGAGTCCCATCTTTCTTCTTGAATACACGCTGAAATACTGGAAATTGTTTTCCTCCCAAAGTGGCTTTAAAATTCTCTTTTGATTGGTCTAGTTCTGATTCATGCACGATATCTCGAAATGAAAGTGAAAGTAGTTCATCTACCGTGTATCCAAGCATACTTGCAGCTCGGTCATTCACCTCAAAATGGGTTCCATCAAGGTCAAGTAGAAATATAGCGTCGTTGGTTTGATCAAATAACGCACGCTTTCTAGTTTCACATCTCCTAAGTTTTTGCTCAAGTTGCTTAGGATCAGGCCTTACATCCGAATTCGAAGTCATAGTACGATTTCAATCCCTCTACCAGCAATTGCGTTATGGAGCGCTGCTCTTCTTTCATGTTATGTCCATTCCCTATTTACTTTATTCATCTGC
Source organism: Candidatus Thorarchaeota archaeon (assembly GCA_030593165.1). Classification (GTDB taxonomy): domain Archaea; phylum Asgardarchaeota; class Thorarchaeia; order Thorarchaeales; family Thorarchaeaceae; genus JAJRWI01. The sequence goes on along the minus strand of JAUVHR010000059.1, from coordinate 9,979 downwards.
ATATCAATCATGTAGCACAATGCTATACGAAAGGTTTCCTTACCATCTGCCAGCTGAATTTTCCTGAAACTAATCCGATAATGGTGCAGACTATTCCAGTCAGTAGATTGGAATATGCGTTTCTGTGAGTTCTGCTGGTATCAAGGCCTTCTGACAAAGAGGGTTCTTTACATTCATTTTACAATTCAGATGCTCAATCATTTGGGCAATAGTATAGTTTCATACCCTCTGGAATCAATCTTTGAGTAGACGGGGCATCACAAACCAAGCCATGGCTGACATTAACAATGAAGCTGAGAATTGCACAATGATGCTCAAGATATGCGAGCCTGTGGCCAGTAACGTGAGACCGTAACCAACCAGTGACGGCATTCCAACCAAGCAACCCAAGATTGCCGCGATGAAAGCGGATGACTGGTCCGAGGCTATATTAACTGATACTGCGCGTCCTCCACCGCGCCTTCTGAATATCGCCGTTGCGGGGATTGCTCCAAGAGCATACCCCAAGGGGATGTTTGCAAGCGGCATTAGGATTAGCAGCGGTGTGATCAATGGGTTGATTGCGAAGACGACTGCCAGCAGAAGCATAGTGCTGATGTGAGGAATCATCGCGATTCCGGCTTTTGCGTCCAAGATCAGCTTCGAAGTCAGGGGGAGTGACGCGTGTATTGATTCACCTTGAGTGTCAATCATGAGCAACGAGACTACCACAATCCCGGCAAAGAAAGTGGAGTACCCTAGTGCAAGTAGTACTTGCATACTTCTGAGGGCAGTGCCACCGCCGAGGCTTAGCATGGGGTATATCATGACCACCATAAAGATGGGGATCGCAAAAATGGCTGCGGAACCAAGGTTTCTTGATGCAAGCCTCAGATCCTTCTTGATCACAGCAAGAAGAGGTCCGCTCGTGTCAACGCTAACCTCTCTCATCGGTCCTGTTCTGCCTCTTGACACACCTCCTAGAATCACAGTTCGCAGAATATTCCCGCACTTCTTGTAGGTAGCGTAACCAATAGCGGAGTAGAACGAAGAAGCGCCCACTGCAACAATGATGATTGGCAATGAAAGGGCTGTTCCGAATGCGAATGCTGAGGCTAGGAAACCAAATGAGAACGGGAAGACGGCCGCTAAGAGAATCAGGACTTCAGCGCCAAGTATGGCTGATGCCTGTACGATGATATCCATGAGTACGGGCAGATAACTCCCCGCACCGTATACACTGACCATTCCGATCATTAGGCCCATTGCTGCAAGGACCCTCATGACACCTGACAGCTTCGAATCTGATGCCTCCTGAGTCTTTCTATGGAACCATCTTGATACGAGTAGGAGTGCCCCCATTGAGAACATCACAGTAGTTACGCAGGCGAGGAATGCTGCTGCAGCTGCCAGAGGTCCTAACGCAAGAAGGATCCCGATTGGAAAAACTGTGCAGACAAGGACTGAAGGAGTTATGAACACTCTGGCGAAAGAAAGTAGGAAGAGACTCTCAACCTCTTCATGAGTCAGCGGCAGGGTGGCTGGAAGCTTCATTGCTCCTGCAGAAAAGAATCCTGTAGTTGTCATCATATTCATGAAGAAGATGACTACAAAACTCATCATCAGAAACAGGGAGAAGCCAATCGCTACTCGTATCTCAATGGGTCCTCCGGACACATCAAGGAGTGCTCCTGCTAGAGTCATTACTGCCAGCATTACTACTATCATTGCTGTAAATACCGCTGTGATTCTACTGGCGCTACGGATCTGCTTTGCAATCTTCTCTGGTTCTTCCTTGATTCTTGCGAGGTTGGACGGGTTAGCATCAAGATAACCCTTGAACCTGATCTCCGAGGAAATTGTACCTGCAAGCTTCCAGCGTTCTCTGAATTTCACTCTGCGAGTGCCCCCCGAAGAGCATCTACTCCTTCTCGAACCTCGTCTTCCTGTTCGGTGAGTTTGAGGAAGAGTTTCTCCAAGGTTGCTCCCTCTTGCTCGGCTTGTACTCTGAGTTCCTCAAGGCTTCCACTCGCTATTAATTTCCCTTCATCGATGATTCCTACTCTGTGGCAAAGCCCTTCTGCGACCTCCATAATATGTGTGCTCAGGAGAACTGCCCCGCCCTGCTCAGTGTGGATCTTAACGATGTCTTTCATGATTCTTGTTGTCAGAACATCAAGCCCTGAGAATGGTTCGTCAAGTATCAAGAGCTTGGGGGTATGCATCAACGCTGCCATTAGCAGTATCTTCTGTTTGTTACCATGTGAGAGAGTCACTATCATTGAATCGTAGTATTGAGTGAAGTCAAGGGCTTTGGCCATCTCTGAAACACGCCTGCTGACCATGTCGCTTGGCAGCTCTCTGATCGAGCCAATAAACTCAAACAGTTCCCTTGGCGTCAATGATTCGTACAGATTGCGCTCTTCAGGCACGTAGCCCACGAGTTTCTTGACTCCTACAGGGTCTGCGCTCGAGTCAGTGCCATAGACCTCCGCGCTTCCCGAGTCAGCATCTAGTAAGCCCATCAATACCTTGAGGGCTGTTGTCTTGCCAGCGCCGTTTGGCCCCAGCAATGCAAAGACCTCTCCCGCATGGACTTCAAATGTGACATCATTAACGGCAACAAGGTCGCCGAAGCTCTTTACCAGATTCTTAATCCTAACTGCTTCCGTCATTATTGATAATCCCCTACAATGTGCAATCTGCTTCTATCTCTCCTCTGGAGTGACAATCATGATCTTGTAGGAATATCCTTGTGGATATATCCATTTCGTCATAATGTGCTGGACTAGTGCTACTCAAGAAAGGAAATAGGTCAGCCGCACCAAGCAGTGCGGAAAGGGCTGGATGAGGGATGATTGGGGATGAAACAAGAGCTCCTTTGGAAGTTCAAGTACAATCACAGCTCCTCCTTCTCCAATAACTATCAAAGTCGTAGTATGTCCATTCCCATATTCTAATAATGCAGGAATCCGTCACGGCCTCAGCGATGATTATTCTCGAAACAGTGCTCTCCGCAGCCTCACTGGTCTTCCTTGCAGAGCTCGGAGACAAGACAATGCTGGCAACCGTGTGTCTTAGCGCACAGTGTCGTCGCCCCCGTTTTGTCCTCGGGGCTGCAATGTTGGCATTGATGACCTCCACTGCACTTGCGGTCGTTGTGGGTTACGTTCTCTCTACTGCTCTCCCCCTTGACATTATCATCTGGGCTTCTGGCCTGATCTTCATAGTATTGGGTATCTATACTCTGCTGCAGAAGGAATCAGACGAAGATGGCACAGGAGCTGAACCTGCCTCCTTCCTCAGTATCTACTCGCTTGTGCTGTTTTCCGAGATGGGTGACAAGACGCAGGTCTCTGCCCTGGCAATCGCGGCGACAACTGGACTCCCGATTCTGGTTTTCATCGGAGCAACCATCGGTCTCTTCCTAGTCAATGCAATTGGCGTTGTCATGGGGGATCGCATAGCAGCTGTTTCTTCTGTCAGTATTGTCAGGAGAGTAACAGGGCTAGTGTTCATCCTGTTTGGAGTGTTGATTCTGTTTGGGATTCTCTAGGTCTCATTGCTTGAGAATTCGCTGGAATGCTCCACTTGGACGGCCTCAGCCAGTGTCTCGACATGTCTCTTCCGACTGCCACGTACATCATTCCACCAAAGGCGCTTGGCCTTGTCGGGCACCTCTGGAATATCGGGAAGGGCCGATAGCCGAGATAACTGTTGCCAAACAACAAACACCAAGCGTTACACGTTTGTCAATCACCAATCTTTAAAAGGACTGACGTACTGCAATGGGCAGATAAAAACACAATTTGGTGTAAAGACATTGACAACAGTACTAGAAGTACAGGACCTAACCAAGACTTATCAGCTCGGATCTGTGCCGGTTGAAGCACTAAGAGGAGTTAGTTTCACTGTGGATCAGGGTGACCTTGTGTCAATCCTCGGTCCATCGGGAAGTGGCAAATCGACGTTGCTCAACTTGGTCGGAGCTTTGGATCGGCCCACAGCTGGCACACTACTAATCAACGGTGTTGATGTTTCAAAACTGTCCGACAATGAACTGGCTGAAGCTCGCAAAAATGTCGGTTTTGTTTTTCAGTTCTTCAACCTCATCCCTAGATTGAATGCACGCGACAATATAGAGTTACCACTAGCTATCGCTGGAGTTCCCAAGAAGGAACGCAAAGCTCGCACTGTAGAAGCCCTGAAGAGTGTGGGTCTCGAAGACCGAATGGATCACAAGAGTTCCGAGCTTTCGGGTGGTGAACGGCAACGCGTCGCAGTAGCAAGAGCACTGATTACCAAACCCTCGTTCCTCTTGATGGACGAGCCTACTGGGAATTTGGACTCCAAGACTGCACAAGAAATGATGGATCTTGTTATTGAGCTCAACAAGAGTCTGAACATGACTGTAATCATCGTTACTCACAACAAAGCAGTAGCGCTTCGAACTCGAAGAACCTTCAGTATGCTCGACGGACTTATTGCATCAGATGAGGTGAACGGACAATGAAAGCACGCGACACACTAGGATATGCATTTGGTGCAATACGATTACGAAAGCTCAGGTCGGGACTAACTACACTTGGAATCGTCATAGGAATAGCTGCAATTGTGGCACTCCTTTCATTTACTCAAGGATTCCAGGTAGCGATTTCAGGAACATTCCAAGAAGGTTTCTCAACTGATGTTGTGACAGTTTCTCCAGGGTCTGGCGGTTTTATGGGATTTGGTGATGATGATACTGATTTCGTGTTATATGCTAATGATACCGATATCATAAACGATGTTGATGGTGTTGTGATATCTACACCGATAGTTTCGAAAACGTTAACAGCTGAATTCGAATTGATGGATCGGATGTTGAGTCTGACGGGTGTGGAATTTGATACGTACACTGATCTCTACTCAACATTTACGACTGTACAAGGAGAAATCCCTACCAGCCCTTCAGATGACGAGGTTGTCATTGGATATTACCTCTATGACCCATGGGACAATGGGACTTACCTTGTTGAGATTGATGATACCTTAAACGTATACTACACCGTCCGAAATGGCACTTCACAGGTTCCAATGAACAAATCTGTCACAGTGGTTGGTATCATGGAAGAGATCGGATCATTTGGGTTCGGGCCTTCTGACAATGGGATGTACATTCCACTTGAATCAGCAATGGAATACTTTGACACAGAAGAAGTAGCTCAGATTGCAGTCAAAATCTTTAGTGATGACGATGACTTCATTGCTGACGTATCAGAAGCTATTGAAGACACATTCAATGGAGATGTTTCAGTTGTTTCTGCTACTGCAATGCTTGCCACAATATCGACAGTATTAGGAACAGTTGAGCTATTGCTTGCTGGTATTGGTGGGATATCTCTACTAGTAGCAGGGATCGGTATCATGAACATCATGATAGTTTCACTCATGGAACGGACACGAGAGATTGGTATTCTCAAAGCACTGGGTGCGAAAGGGAGAACTGTTTTAGTAATATTCCTCACAGAGGCTCTCATCATAGGTGTCCTTGGTGGTGTATTTGGAATTGGTGTTGGAATATTCCTCGCTAACCTTTTCGGTAATTTCATGAGCGGCTTCGGCGGTATGGGTGGAGGAGGAGGTCCTTCTGGAGTTGACGCAATGATGAATATTACTCCAGTAGTGACACCAATTCTAGCAATGCAAGCACTGTTCTTCGGAATCTTCGTAAGCGTGTTATTCGCTCTATGGCCGGCATATCGCGCATCCAAGCTAATGCCTGTTGATGCACTGAGAAGCGAGTAGTCGTTTAATCCCGTGGATTTGATCCACGGGTGTTTCTTTTTTCCTACACCTCATCGCATAACAGCTGATCCTTCTGTCCATATTGTCAGGAGAGTAACAGGATTCGTTTTCATCCTGTTTGGAGTGTTGATTCTGTTTGGGATTTTCTAGGCCTTATTGCTTGAGGCGCTCACTGAGTTCGATCACATTCGACAAGGCACGTGCGGCCCTTTGAGGACTGGAAAATGATGGCACTCCATTCTGTTCTAACTCCTCCCATCCGATTGGTCTTCTACTGTCTGGTGAGACAAGAACGCTTACAACGGGTTTGCCGGACTTGTTCGTCGTATCAATCACACTCTGAATGGGCATCCCTCCTCCAATGTCCTCCTTGAAGTTGGGAGAGAATACAGTCATGGCGGCATCATATTGCTCTTCTTCGATTACGTGAAGTAGTGCCTGTGCGAAGATATCAGGATTTGCCCAGCCTTGCGCAAGCAGATCCACTGGATTCGCTATCGGTATATCCACTGGCATCTTCAACATATCCTGAATCCTGCTGACTGTCGTGTTCGAGGGAAGAGGAAGACTGACCCCTTGTTCCTCTAATTCTTGTGCTGCTATCAGAGCTATACCAAGAGTATGAGTCACAATGGCCACGTTACGTCCTCGAGGCAGGGACTTGCAGATAGACAACACTTTTGCTGTATCTATCATCTCCTCGACACTATCGACCTCCAATCCTCCAGCCTGTTTCACAGATGCACTGTACAGTTCCGCTCGGCCAGCTAGGCTTCCGGTGTGGCTCAGTGCTGCGGCTCGAGCGACCGGTGTCTTGCCAACCTTGAACACCAGTACACGTTTCTTATCAGTTGTGGAAGCCATCTCTTCGTACATTTCTCTGGCATGTTCTGTTCCTTCAACAAACAGGCATATCGTCCGGGTTTCCTCGTCATTCCTTAGATATCTGAGCATATCGTGGAAGTCGATGTTCACTCGGTTCCCGATACTTGCGAACTTGGAAACCCCAATGTTTGAATCAGCAGCTCTGTAGAGCATCAGTCCGGTGACTCCTCCACTTTGGCTGACCATAGCAATGTCACCACCTTTGAGTGGAACCGGGTGCGGAAAGAAGGTTGCATTCAGATTGGTCTTGCAGTTTCCTGCTCCAAGACAGTTCGGTCCTATCACAGCGATGTGCGACTTGTCTGCAACTTCAAGAAGTCTGCTTTGTGCTTCTTCACCTGCTGGACCCAGCTCCTTGAATCCTGCTGTGAATATCACAGCTCCTCTCACTCCTGCCTTTGCACAGTCTTCCATTGCCAAGACCACATTAGGGGCACGAACCGCAATGAGTGCAAGATCCACCTGTACTCCGGCTTCTTCTATAGAGGGATAGCACGTGACTCCGTTTATCTCTTCCAATCGTGGATTGATTGGGAAAATCTCGCCTTCGAATTGGCTTAGCGAGAGAAGGGTTAATGCTCCCAGCCTTTGTGGTTTGTCTGAAGCACCAACAACCGCTATCGACTTTGGGTTGAAGAGTCTATCAAGAGAATCTGATTTCCATGACAAGAGTTAGGCCCCACTGGTCTTCTCATATCTCTACACGACTGATTTATACTCTAGGTTGAATGGCCAACCTGTCTCTTCATAAGATATTGCTACTTCACGGGGCAAGGAATTGAGAGAATGGAACAATCCAATTACGATGTCGCAATAGTAGGAGCTGGTCCGGCCGGAAGCGTGGCAGCCAAGGTCATCGCAGAAGCAGGATTGAGTGTTCTTCTTGTTGACAGACGAATGGAGTTTGGGTCTCCTGTTCAGTGCGGAGAGTTCCTTCCAACTTCTGGAGAGATGCGGGGGATATTTCCTAGCAGCAAGCGTGTCGGCAAGCTAGTCGATGTTCCGAAAAGATTCATAGTCAATACAACTGACGACCTTCACCTCTACTCTCCAGGGGGCAGAGTGTTTCCGTTTCCTCTTTCCGCGAATGTTCTTGATCGTTCGGAATACGATAGATATCTTACCGAGTCAGCTCAGTCGGCAGGTGCGGACATTAGCGCGGGGATACGATTACTGCGCACGGAACAAAAGACAACACTTGTTCTGAAGCAAGGATCTCGTATCTTTGAGGTGAGAGCGAGAGTTGTGGTGGGTGCAGACGGAGCTCGATCCCGTGTAGCACAAGGACTGGGCCCGGCATTTCAGCATCGTGAAGCTGACCTATGCCAGTCAGTACAGTTCGTTCTTCATGGAGGAAAGTTCGACCCTCGAGTCACTGAGATGCACTTCGGGAGTCGGATTGCCCCCGGTGGGTATTTTTGGATAATCCCACGTAGTGAATCTGAAGCCAACGTAGGCCTAGGCATTCGATGGGCTTTTGCAGAGAGCAGATTAAGTGTAAGCCAGTATCTGTTACGGCTCATAAGGTCACATCCTCATATTGCACCTATGTGCAAGGGTGCAGAAACTGTGCGGCGAATTGGTGGGGTCATTCCAATGGGTGGTCCTCTACCAAGGACGTATTCGAATGGCACTGTTCTAATAGGTGACGCAGCAGGACACGTGATGGCATCAAATGGAGGCGGTATTTCAACTGCACTTGCCGGCGGCGAGATTGCTGGCGAAGTTGTGACAGCTCATCTTCAGGATGCGGTCCCACTGTCAGATTACGAGATTATCTGGAGGCAAGAATTCGAAAATGAACTTCAGTCAGCCCTCAACATTCTAAGGATTGCTGACAAGGTGATGATATCAGATAGCCTGACGGACCTCTGCATGAGTCTTGCAGGACCACGGTTCCTGAAACATATTATCAGATGTCGTCTGCCAACTTTAGTGGATTTGGCGTCCAAGACGCTCGTGAAAGCTCTGCAACACATCCTGTAATCGGACCTTGCTTTCAAGTATGATGGAAATCCAATCAGTGGATTCGCTCTAGGATGAAATCCGCCAGCTTAACAAGGAGATCCTCACCAACGAATTCATGACCTTGAAGGGCCTCTTTTGCTCGTGAAATATGGGTGGTCGCTATTTCCACTGCGTGTTCTATTGACCCGGTTCTCCTTATGATTTCGAGAACATATTCGGCATCGCCATTGGAGATTCTATCAAAGCATTCGCGACGTTCATCTTCGGTGCATGACTCCAATGCATGGATGAGTGGATAGTTCAGACGCTTAAGTCTAACATCTGCTAGAAGGGGCTTTCCTGTCAGGTCTTGTGTTCCAACGATATCAAGGATGTCGTCTCGAATCTGAAATGCAACTCCAAGAGACTCACCGTACTTGACCAAGGCGTCAATCTGCGCATCTGCCCCCTCACCCACAGTAGCACCCATCCTCGCGGCTTCTCGCATGAATGAAGCCGTTTTTCGGTCAACCATTTCGAGGTACCGCTTCTTATCTACTAACTCGGGACTATCAACTGACAACAAAAGGTCCCAAGCCTCTCCCTCCACCATCCGTACGCCCCCCTCACCCAAATGAATGAGAATTTCAGGATTTGCATGACTGCCCACGAGTTGGATTGCTTTGGCAATCAACAAGTCACCTGCAAGAATCGCAAAACGAAGACCATACTTCTGGTGGACTGTTTCGACTCCTCTTCTCAAGGCGCCCTCGTCAACAATATCATCATGAATGAGGCTTGCAGTCTGTATCATTTCTGTTGCGATGGCAAACGGCAAGGCCTTCTGTACCGTACCTCCAACTGCCTCGCAGGTGAGCAGGACTAGAAGCGACCTAACCCGCTTTCCACCTGCTAGCAGGAGATGATTGGCGGTCTCATACAGTTGAGCGGGCTCTCCTTGGTCACTGATGACGCACCGCTGGATTTCGCTATCAAGAAGCTCCATCCTTGAACGAAGCCCCTCACAATTAAACATGTGAGAAACAGAACCCTGAGGACTAACGATTCTTTCGCCGCTAGACTTGACATCCGCACGGGTGTCGTCCGAGACCCCAAACAAGCCGCGTCTTGCTTCTGCCGTGCGTTCATCTTTCATCGTCTATCTTCAATCCACCGCTGCCTTATGATGTTGACTAGTTCAACTGACACTTGGTCACATTAAACGTTTCTGGATGTACTATTCATTGGAAGTTGGACATTTCTGGACATTGCTGTCCTGTCCACCGAGGCAGCATGGCACTGGCCCGTTTCCTGACCTAGTGTGCAGAGATATCAGGTTGTCACAGAGGGCAATCTTCAAATCGCCACGCGAGTATCATGG
>JAUVHR010000316.1 GCA_030593165.1 Candidatus Thorarchaeota archaeon | reverse complement strand
AATGAGCTCTGCAATTGCCGGTACCGCACCAGAATACATCTGGAGCCCAAGGTGTTTGACAATCCTTCCAGCAAAACGCATTTTTAGCCGGCTGTTTGTTTCCTCCTGCGAATTTATCACAATCATTGCCCCGTTTCTACGACTGCATTCTCAATCGGTCCGCTCCCAAGAAAGGGTATCTCCGATATAACGTTTATTCACACATGTATGACTTATTCCCAGCACTTGGTCAGCTCTCTGGGATTCAAGAAACCAGCCACATGGCGAACTGGCTCATGGTGTTTACACTGAAACATGAGATTGTGACCGTTGTTTCCGCGATGCTGATAGGGAGAAGGGGTAGGACTCCTGCGGGGGGTGTAGTCTGGCGATATGTGCTCTGGTCCATGTGGCTGTCGAGGAGACCTCCATGCGCGCCAACTACGGTCTTGCCAAGCATCCATCGCCCCCTTTCAGAAGAGAAACAAGGAGAAAGCTCGAGCCGCGGTTTGGAACACCACTGCCTCTAGAGTGTTTCGTGAACGAGTGGGAGGAGTGAGTATCTTGTGGTAAGGTGAAGCCCGAAATGGACTGGAACTACTTCATTGAGAGGAAGCTCAATCCATGAACGCCGTAGGCAAACATACCTTCCAGTGTCCAATCAATATGACTAAACCGTCCAATATTCTCCCAAGATTGTGCATACTCTAGTGTTCTGTTCCTTTTCGCCCAGATTACAAGGTCATCTCCAAGTCCGCTAGCTAGTGCGCTCCCATCTGGGCTCCATGCAATAGGTCCTACTCCAGATTCGTGATTTTCGCTCAGCACTTCGGAATAGTCATTGGCGTCCCAGACTCGCAATTGACCTCCGACTGTCCAATAGTCCCTCTTCAGATCAAATGCACATGCTATCATTCGTGCATTTCCGCTAACAATGAAGGGACGGTAGTGCGGTTGATAGCGGTTACTGTTGATCGTTGCCAATCGAGCCTTGAATGCAATTCCAAGCTCTGCATTACTAGGATGAAGCTCAACTCCACCGACATCAACCACCAACTCAGAGTCTGAGGTGCGCCTGGTGAACACAATGCCTTTTCCATCTGGGGTCCATGTTACGTCTTTTACATACTCTGGAAGAGAGTACTTTCTGCCTCTATCTAGGTCTACAATATGGTAGAATGGAGCTGGAGGCGTGCAGTCAACCAAGAGCTGATTCCTCGTTGGATTAGGAATAACGTAGTTGACGTTTCTTGGATAGCCGAGATTCAAGGAGTAGACTGGATCTCTGGTGTCCATCATGTCCCACAGTTCCAAACGACCTAGGGCGGAAAGCAGGAAGTGGGGAACATCACCTATGAAGAAACCCTCAATGTAGAAGGGTTGTTCAGAGTGCGCGTAGTCACATCTAGTCATCACTTGCTCTTGTGATGCATCCCACAATACTGCATCCGCACCTATTGCAATTGCTCTTTCCCGACATGAATCCCAGATAACCTTGAAGAAAGGCCTTGCCGCCCCTTTTCCCCAAGGGGCCCTAAAAGCCCGAACCGGAACCGTCGCGAATTGCGACTCTAGGCTTGTGCCTTGGATAACGAGACTTGGCTCATCATCCGGGGCACCAGATTTAGCTATGGCAATGCGATTGCCGTCAGGGCTTGCTGTGAGATACCTTACGATTGGGGGATGGATTCTCCTAACAGTTTTTTTTGGGAGGTCATACGCTAGCAAATCCCCGCACTCAGCAACATACAGTTCCTTGCTCAATTCGCTCCACTCCATCGAATGAACCCAACAGCCGCTTGAAGGAACAGCAAGATGTGTTGGTGTGCATTTATCGTTTCTACTACCATCAGGCTTGAATAGGGGCCATGTATGGTAGACGTATTCGCCATCCCAGAACCGAAAGATGTGCAACATTGTTCTTCCATCTGGCAACCAGCACATGGTGTCGCTTCGTCCATCCCCCTCATGTGTCCACATCCCTATGTGATGAAGATCTCCATTACCGAGCTCCCACACATTCAGTGTATTCCGATACACCGCATCCGCAAATGGCCAGTTCTGGTCAGAAAGCTTCTCAAAGAACAGAGAGGTGAGCCTGTATCTCGCTTGATCCCAATTCACAAAAACATGCGATTTTGCAGTTTCATGAAATTCAATCACTTTCTTGGGACTGGAGTAGTCCTGCTTGAAAAAGTAGAGACCATCATCTTGAGGAACTAGAAGGTGCAACCTCTCGTCAAGTGACCATAGTTGTTTCGATCGGTCGAAGATCCTACCAAAGGACATCACTTCGTCATGCTTCACTAACGCCCAATTATGAGTGTCGTAGATGCTGACATCATGGTTTGATACGATTGCCAAGAGGCTTCCACTTGGGGACCACGTCGCATTGAGGAAGCGACATTTCTCGGAATCGGTCGTCCAAGATTGTTTCAAGGCCGTTTCAATGTCCCAAACTGAAACAGTGTGGCCTGAAAAGGATACTGCTGCAATATGAGTTCCTGCAGGATTCCAGCTCAACATCACTGCAGGAGAGTCCAAGCCAAGGAGCATGTCTACAGGCTTTCCAGTTTCGCAGTCAAGCAGTCCGATTGCAGAGTCCTCTAGCGCAGCAGCCAAGATATCACGCTTGGGGTTCAGGCTCATCGTATCAATTCGTCCAAGTGGAGCTGAGCCTAAGAACCTGATACCGGTTGCATCCTCATATGCCCGTTTTGCATCTGGAGCATCGAAGTCCAAGTACAACAGTCGGCGGAAACGCGGAAGAGAATGGGCCAGTTTCCCATGAATCCGCCTGTATCTCGCTGCGGCATTGAGAAGAGGTATCTGAAGATACTTGGCTAGCTCAGGTCTATCGTAGAGTACTCCTTCGCAAACTGCAGCCAAATTGCGCGGGAGATAGTTCTCAAGATAGGCCTTAAACAAAGCTTGATTGACATCTACTCTTGGGGAGTCTTGGAGCACATCTGCCAAGCCAGCCGTGGCAAGTGCTTGTCTGAGCTTCGCCAGAGCATCCCTAGAGAGAATCAGTAGGGCGATAGACCGGTGTGGAATCCTGATGAAAAGGTTGCCTTCGTCGTGAACAAGGAAGAAACCTGACTTCACAAACGAGTCTATGATTACTCTAATGTGGGCGTCTGAATCCGATATTGCCCCATCTGATGCGATGTCTTGAAGAAAGGAAACGTCGACCTCAATGTCAAGGCTGCTGAACACTGCCATTGCGAACAAGATCGTTCTGGCTGTGTTCCTCAATCGAGCGTTATGGGAGTCGTTTCGCAAATCGGGAAGACAACGTAATCGTCTGGCTGTCAGGGATTCCGAGATCTCCTTTGGGTCCTCGAAAACTAAAAGCGAAGTGAAATGGACAAGGTCGCCCTTACACCTCTCTAGCAGTTCCTCAACAGGGGTTCCATCGCTGCTCTGCACTGTTTCCTTTATTTGCCTCGCAAGTTCTGCTGTCGATTCCAAGAGAAGCAGACGACTATTGCGTTCTGCATCTTCAACCAGCTTCGATATCATTTCAAAACTTTGTGGAATCTTGTCTGCAGAACGGACCACAAGAAGTACTCGAACACATCTCCTAGGATGAAGACCCATTCTCTTGAAATTGGAGTTGACTGAGTGGAGTCCGTTTAGCAGCGCATCAACGTGGTGAGCTCCGCCTTGGACATCATCGACTACTAGCAGAACATTGCGATGCCAATCAGAGAGAATGGCACCCATATTCCTTGCATCTCCTTTCATTGCGCCCCCGGCAGTGAAGAAGACATCCCATTCTTTTGACTGATATGTATTGTATCCTATTCGCTGTGCCAAGAGAGTCTTGCCTGAACTTGACTTGCCCATTATCATGCCGCTCAAGAACCACTCATCTGTGGACTTGTCAAGGTCAATGATGCGCCACAATTCCGCCTCTTCTTCTCTTGGAATGACACAACCTGTTTCAAAGTCAACCAGTTCTAGACATCTGTTGTCAATGATGCGACGCATATCTGGTTCTGATGTTGTTGAGTGAACCAAGGAGCCAAAGGATTGAAACCAATCTGGAAGGACATCAAGACCTATGGTGCTCTGGCTTCTCTGATCTTGGCCGAACAATCCCCCGAGCATTGTCAATGCTAGAGCCGAAATTGTAAGAAACGGAAAAGCACCCGACAGGATATCACAAACGAGAATACAGACCAGAAGGACTATTCCGACGGATTTCTTATGCCTGCTCACCCACTCCAAGACCGAAAGCTCCTTAGACTTCTCCGAAACTGTCAGTCATGCTCGAAACTTAAATCTTCGCTGCCAGTGACTCTATGAAAGCAAGTCCCTAGTCTAGTCTGTGATACTCGGAACGACTAGACTTCAGACCAACGACCCTCTATGAGGTCTATTGCTCCAAACCCATGGACACTCCTCATCTGCCCACCTATCTCGAACTCTTCTTGACCGTAGTATTGCGTGATGATTATGAACACGACCGCATCATCAACAGGGTCCGCCTTCATCGAGAAGCTCTC
>JAUVHR010000038.1 GCA_030593165.1 Candidatus Thorarchaeota archaeon | reverse complement strand
AGTCGTGGATGATACAGGTCTTTTCATTGAAGCGCTGAAAGGCTTCCCTCGTGCATATCCTGCGTTCGTCCTTGAAACAATTGGACTTCAGGGAATCTTGCGTCTGTTAGACGGTGTGAGTGACAGAAGAGCACGATTCGTGACTGCGGTAGGTTATTCAGATGGAATTCAAAATCTGACGTTTGTTGGAGAGATGAGGGGGACAATACCAGAAACTCCGATAGGTGCAGGCGGATTTGGTTACGACCCTATCTTCGTGCCAGAGGGAATGTCTTGCACATATGCACAACTCTCCAAGGATGAGAAGGTTTCAATCTCACATAGAAGTAGAGCATTTAGGCAGTTCCTTAAGTGGTACTCTCAAGTTGTCTAGATGGTTTGACGTTGTTGATGACAGATGTCGATTAGCGAGGACACCCTAAAGGCCTTGAAGGAGCTCGGGTTGTCAGGAGAATATGAAGTCCAGGCGTACGTTGCACTGGTCGATGGTGGCCCCCTTACAGCTTCTGAGGTCAGCGCAAAATCAAAGGTGCCCTTCAGTCGAGTATACGATGTTCTAGGCAGACTGGAGGAGAAGGGTTTCATTCAGGTTGGACGAGGAAGGCCCACGAGCTATACGGCGAAGGCACCTACAGAGGTTGTGCGTCTTGTTCAGCTGAGTATTGAGGAACGAATTGTGCGGTCAAGCAAGACTGTCGTGGAGGAATTGCAACCTCGATATGAGCAAGAAACACAGGCCAGTCCACGGGACGTCTGGTTGCTTCATGGTCGTGCTGCGATTATTGCCAAGGCCATAGAGATGTTAGAGGGTGTTCGTGAAGAGGTCCTGCTCTCAATTCCAGATTTGGATACCGGTATGCTTGACGCGACAACAGACATCGAAAATCTAGCAGATGTGGTTATGAAGCTGTTTTCTCTAAAAGGCGCAAGAATCCAAGTTCTAACCGCCAGAGTGGGAGAGGAGCTTAGGGCAATCATGCCAGACAACATGGAGATTCGGCTTCGGGCGCAGGTCTTCGGCGCAGGGCTTGTGGTTGACGGAACTCAGACACTGATCATGCTTGCTGGTGGAGAAGGAGAGAGCTCCTTTCTAGGGGTGTTCAGCTCACACGTGGTGTTCGCACAGATGGCTTCAGGCTACTTTCTGTCTCTATGGAGTGATTCCAATCCGCTCTAACGAGCTTTTATTGCAATAACCAGACCTCCTAACAGTAATACAAGCCATTTTGGAGGTCCAAGATTATTTGACTGTCACTCAGGAAGCACCCGCAATGCCAGAAGACGACAAGCCGAAGTACTTGGGAAAATTAAGTCCAAGTGCGAATGCCATCCTCGGTGTGATGAGAGCGCTCGAGGATGGAGGTCAGTTGGACCTCTTCCAAGAAGACCCTGAGCTTGAGAGGCTACGCATAATTGTTAGCTCGTTCCGCGGAAGTCTTTATTCCGCACTGGTCAAGAGATTGAATGAAGTGGTCAGCCTAGGTGGCGTTTCAGTCATAACACAGAGGGATATGATGAGCCTTCTAGAAATCCTATGGGCCAAGAATGTTAGTAGGTTCTCCGATACCGAACTTGCTGTTCTGAGAGGAACTCTAGAGAACCTTGGACTTAGCATGGCAGAGCTATCGTCAATGACTGGGCTTTCTTATGCACAGACTCGACGGGGTGCATTACGCCTCAGGCAATCAGGAGTCCTGAGGATTAAAGGAACCCTTTCCATGGCACAGCTTGGCCTCGAACGCATTCTCGTCACGATGGAAGCCCCCAGTATGATTCTCTCGGGCCCCTATGTTAAATCTCATCTATTCATTGATAGTGATGGGCCACATGTCTTTCAGGTCCTAGCGATTCCTAGTGCGAACGTGGGTGAGCTTAGAAATGTCGTGAGGAATCTACATAGTACCTCTCGTAATGTTGTGGCCTGGCGAATGTCAAGAGGAACTCCGAGATTCAATGGGCTCTACTCAGGCAACAGATGGTGGCAGGTCGATCTGCTGCATTACAGACTGATGCTGAGGGCGGGGGGTGCGCCTATCACTATTGGTGATTTTCCGTTAAGGTCAATGATTCCCGCTTGTCACTTTGCGGCATCCGAGCTGAAAATAGTGGATCAGCTTTTGGAGAACTATGAAACGACTGCTCATGGTATTGTGGGCGCTACCGGACTCTCTCCAAGTACAGCCTTCAGGAAACGAGCCGGACTCATAAGTCGGGGTATTGTGAAGCCTCGGGCAAAGGTTAGCATTCCGGCTCTGACCGACCGGGTTCTTGCTGTCGCAAGTCCGAACGTTGCCGGAAACATAATGCCTGCATGGAATCAGCTCCCTCTTTCATACGTTTCACTGATGGAGAACATTGAGAACCGATCCGAGCGGAAGATGATACTCACTGCAGCGGTGCCGGCAGGCCAAGGGCGCGAGCTGATACAAGTTATGAATGAGGAGCGCAGTCGTGTCGACGATTATGCCGTACATCTTGTTTCGAGAGGAAACGAAGCGAGTTTCAAAACCGCTTCACTATATGACAGGCGACGCTCGATCTGGAAATGGAGGCTGGAGTTCTTCGACCTTCTTGCATACTCAGTTGGTCGCCGAAACACTGAATCAGGCACGGAAATCCCGCTAGATCTAGCATAGAATAATTAGGAATCAGTTCTCACGGAATTGTTTTGGCAAATCAACTCTGAATTTGACTCCATCCTGATGACATAACAATTGTACAGCTTGACGACCTGAGTAGATACTTGGAATAACGCCGCCCATGCCAATAGACCATTGACCAGCCATGATGAAATTCTGCAGTCCAGGGAGTGTCTTTTTCAAACGCGTGGTCAGCAAGTCCTTGGTGAAAAGCCAGCCCATGTAAGAGCCTTCTCGATTGTGTGTATAGCGCCATGTTGTATAAGGGGTCGCAACATCCGTTACCTCAACGAGCTCTGAAACTCCGGGATAGCGTTCTTCAAGGAGCTTGAGGATCTCCTGTGCGATCCTTGCTTTTTCTTCTCTGTACAACGCCTCGTTGGAGACCCTCAGATTCTTCCAGTAGTCCCATTCGGTTTCAAGCTCGACCTGTAGTACTGTCTTTCCAGGAGGAGAGAAACATGAACCGTAGTTGAAGATTCGCAGAATTAGATGGTCAACAGGTTTCCGAGCAATCGTGATTGGATTAGCCAATCGCCAGATAATCATCCATGGTTCATCGTCGAACGTTCTCCGAACTCCGTAGTTTATCATCAACAGTGGTTCAGTGAGTCTCCAGTTGTGGTGTCGTTCATTAATCGATTCGCTAACGAAGTTCCCTCCAAGAAGGTCGTATATTAGTGAGTGACTATCAATGGCAGGGATAACAAAGTCAGCTCGGTGTTCTCGTCCGTCCTTCAGTTGAACACCAACTGCCTTGTCTGAGTCGACTAGAATTTTGTGCACCTCAGCTTGATACTCAACCTGACCTCCCAACTCCAAGTAGCGTTTCTCCATTGAACGAACGAAGTCCTGAGAACCACCTTCCAACAATGCCATTTGACCCGATGCAACTTGCCCCAGAATCATAGCAATGAACCACACAGGTGCTGTTGGAAGAAATAGCATTTGCAGGAATTCCTTGAGAAGTGGGTTGGTAACTCGCTCTACGTATTCCCTAACGGAGTGTGATAAGTCTCCAATCATGTACTTCAAGAACTTGCGCATGTCCCACATTTCAAACAGCTTGTCCCGTATCCCCATGAGCTCACTCGGCTTGTCGAGACCAAAGTCCGTGGAATCAATCTTTGCAAATGATTTTGCTGCTGATAGAATTTGATTGATGACCTCAAGATCGGTGGGAAATAGAGAACAAAGGTCACTCCTGAGCTTGTCCAAGTCATTAGTGACATTGATTGTTCGCCCGGACAACGCGTCGACATATTGCCCATAGATTGTCATCTCCTTCATTGCTGTTCTATCCACACCAATCTCCTTGTATAGCTTGTACACGCGCAAATCAGGCCTGCTTGCTGCTACAAAGTGTATTCCACCGTCAATGAGATACTTCCCCCGTTTCCAGCAAGCGGCAAGCCCTCCCGGAACGCGACTGAGCTCAAGGATTCTTGTGCTGTAGCCGTTCATCTGCGCATAGATGCCGGCTGAAAGACCTGAGAGTCCGGCACCTATCACTATAACTGATTTTTCATCCATGACTCTCAACCAAATTACTAGCAGTCATAAGGATTGATTTGAGTTTTGGTGAAAGAGAAGTGTCAAATTCGAAGCGATTTCCTAAACATACTGACCCTGAATACATGCTTATACCCAAATTGCTCATACAACTCTATTGCTCCATGATTGATGTCAGAAACACCTAGGAAAGCGTTGTTAATATCATGCTCTTTGAGGGCGTGATGTACATTGTTCAACAACGCTGAGGCAATCCCTCTCCTCCTAGATTCTGGAACAACACCAACAGAACTAATTCCAGCAGTGGAAGGACGGTATTTAGATTCAATTCCCCAACTTCCAGCAAGACCGACAGGTTCACCTTCCACTATCGCAACTCGCCAGCAATCAGGAGATGATGAGTCTAGCTGACTACTAATGACATCTTTCAACTTCTGGCGTTCTTTGTCTTCATCCCAATCTTCGAGGTCAAGAGTGTGCACAAGACGCTCTTCATGTGTTGAAAAGAATGTCCTGTATGAAAGTTCTGCAAGATCATCGGATGTGAATCCTGACACATCAACAATATCAACTCCTGAAATTGAAATGGGTCGGGGTTCAATCCCTCTAAGATCTAGTAACATTTGAGCAACACCAAGGTGTTGTTGCACTAATCCATTCCTTGCAAAGAGATCACGATACCAGCTTTCGGCTTCTGGAGGTTCATAAGGGCACTTCAACCAACACCAAGCTGCCTTCAAACCCATGGCTCTAAGATTGTCAAGACTGGCCAAGAGGAGTTCCTCAGCCACTCCTGAGTCCTGATGCTCTGGTCGTACACCAGGTTCCCAACCTCTAATCATCCCTGAATCTCCTTGAATCACATACCCAATGACTCCAATGGGGACTCCCTCTGATTTTGCAATTAGATAACAAGTATTCTCATTCTCAAAACCATTACATATCTCTTCAAGTCGCTCTGCCATACCATAGTCAAAGGGGTGTGGATTTTGAGCCCAGTGTAAGTGCTGCACACATTCAGTCCATGCCTTAGTATACCCTGCGACATCCTCAGCGAGTTCAATTGTAAAGTCCGTAGTATAACAACCCCCTGCTTAGATAAACTAAATACACCGTTGAATGGATTTTAATCCTACTTCGTTGTATTCCTCTCTTGTAATCCACTTATCTTGAAATATCTTGAGTTGAGTGAGGTAGCTACGTCCCTGCCATGCTGATATCATAGGTTCAGGCACTGTAGTTATCCTGATCAAGGGCTTGGTAGTTCTTGACGGGGGGATACCACATGGGGATTGGACACAAAAGCTCGCTTGAATCAGCTCAAAGGTAAGGAGTCACATTGGGAGATTCAAGATGCGGGATGCACAACCATGTTTTTATTCAAGCCATGAATCAACTGGAACATCTGCTTGTGGTTCGTGAGAGATTGGAATGTTCATTCTGAAATGCGTCATTGTTGGTCCAGGTGCGGTTGGAAAGACTGCCTGCTGCACAATGTATGTCGACCGGAAACACAAACCGAGTTATCATATGACCATTGGTGCAGATTTCAAAAGCAAAGAAACGATTGTAGATGGCAAGGAGGTCAAAATCCAGCTATGGGACCTCGCAGGACAGGACCGTTTTGGTGCTGTCAGGCAGATGTACTACAGGGGACTGAATGCGCTCATTCTAATGGTAGACCTTACTCGACCAGATTCGTTGAAATCCGCAAAGGCGTATCTCGATGATGAGATTGTACCGTCAACTCAGAACCAACCGTTGAAATGCGCTGTAGTTGTTGGCAACAAAACAGACCTTGAGGACTTGATAGCCGTAAGTGATCAGGACCTTGAGAGTCTGGGCAGTCTCGTCTGCGACAAGCTGGGGATTCCGACCCTCACAATGAAGACAACTGTAATGTCTTTGGACAGTATTGATGAGATGTTCACTGCTTTACTGAAGTGCATTGTCAAATAGGAAGAGTGTGAATCAAAAATGCAGTTTGAAGTCGCCCTTGGTGACATTGGTCTTGCTTTAGCAGCTATATCAGTTATAACAACATTGATTGGTATGTTTTGGTCATGGCGTACAGAAGTCAGGGCAAACCGACACGCAACTGCGATGGATGCCGTGGCGAACAAGCTTCTTCCGTTTTACAGTCTTATCCTTCAATCGATTGGTAGACTAGACCTCTATTTCATGACCGCGGACTATGTTCAATATGAGGATCTACAGATAGACCCTAGTGAATTTTACGAGAAGGCAGGAAATGCATTCATCTACGTACGGGAGGCAGAGTCGCGAAAGCTTGTCATGAGAATCATCCAAATTCTTGAGGGTGTTAATCTACTTCCAAGCAGTGCGGAATCAACGAGAGTTGCTGCTGTATTGATGAAAACCTTTCCTCTTCTAATAATCCTAAAGAATCACATCGAGGCATACTTGGAGAAGTATGCAGAAGCCATGCAGATCCCAAATCCCGATTTGAGTACACTAGAAGAAATCCGGGCAGCTCCAGATGAGGATGCTCTCAAGGATGTAATTAGCGCACTCAGAGAAAAATAGAATTCTTGCTGGAACAGGAGTCTTAGAAAGGGAAATAATCGAAGGGGGCCTTGCAGCCCGCCTTCTGATACTATATAGAGATTAGATGCACCTGTGGATGACTTCTGGTCCGGCCTCTTCGAACTCCTTCCGGGTGACCCACTTATCAAAAAACGTACTTAGGCTGGTAAGAACACTTCCTCCTATCCATGCTGAGTTTACAGGTTCTGCTAGAGTAGTGATATTGACCTTAGGACGGTATGGTGTTTTGAATGATTCTAAGTGCTTTTCAAGTTCCATTCGTAATCGGTTTGAAAGTCCTGGAAGTAAGGAAGTTCCACCTGTCAGATGTATGTTTTCCAAGTAACTCTGGTGAAAGTATTCATCGCACATCAAAATCGAGTCTACAATTTGTTTTGGTAAAGGATCAGATGCTATCCCCACAAGAGAAGGATCGAATAGAATCTCAGGTGCAAGAAACCGTTCATCACCCAACGATATCTTCTCTCCACCAGGTAACTCATGGGTTGTGTCGCTCTCAATAGGTGCCGTTACATTGTCGTCCGTATCAATGTAGCAGAATTTTTCCTTTATAGATTCAACAAGCTGAAAATCATCCTGAACATGTTCAATGCCCTTCTCATCCAGCTGTTTCATGAGTTGTTTCGTTATATCATATCCACCCAGCTCAATTCGACGTATCGCTTTGGTTTCAGTGAAGTAATTTTCAACTGGTACAATATGTGTCACACTGTGTCCAATGTCAACTAGGACTCCATATCCTTGTCCTGACGTATAATGTGACAGCAATGAATCAGAGTGTAGGTAGAAGCTGGGAGCATTAAACGTTTCAAACATTGATGATGTGATTCGCTCCTTGACCTGATTCGGACAGGTTGGTGGTACAGTCATGAAGATGGATACATCCTGTGGATTTACACGCAATTCATTGAAAATCGAGTGACTCCAAATCATACTCATTGCGTCCCAATTTGTAATCTCACCACGTTCAATTGGGTAGTGTAGAGGTAGGACATGACGTAGATTCCATCCATAATCTCCAACATGATAATCCCGATGATACACATCTTTCTTCCGATCCACTTCAAGGAAACAAGCTACCATTGTAGGAAAAACACACCGGGGTTGTTCCTCACCGCCAAATCCGATTTTTGTTGTGTGAGAACCATTGGCAATCACAACTATCTGTTCATCTATTGACATGATACTACAGCTCTTGGAGATAAGGAGTATTCAAACAACTCTTCGGACTATTAGTGTTTTTAGGCTGCTTTCTGGGGTCGTTGAGAAATCAAAAGAAAAGTGGAGATAAGAAGGAGGGCCTTGCGAGCCTTGCCTTCTATACTGTTGAGAGAACTAGATGGGACATTGAAGTCATTATTTCATTCCGGAACGAGAATTGGACCGATCATGCAGCTAGTTTTTCCATCTTGACCATCCACAATCACACTCCCCGTCACTCTTCATCATCAATTCTCTTAGCAGTGAAATTTGACCAGAACCAACTCCCAGCCACTATATACTCGATTCCTGTGATTTTACCTGAAGCATCTTCAAGGAAGGTTATTTCTGTGAATGAAATAGAGGTGTCTTCATACAATAATGTAAAGCTCATTCCTTGCATATGCTCCAACACTTCTGGACGTTCTTTTGATAGGAATGAATTTAGAGTGAGGGTATTCTCTCCTTTGAGTTGAACCTCAACTTCATCTTGGAGTATATGTGACCAAGATATACTCGCCTCAAAAATGGAGTGTTTCCCAACAAACCGACTCAGGAATTCCTTTATTCGCACCCTCTCGTTTGTCAATCCAATCAACTCTCTTGTTACTCAAGATGCACATCATACGCCCCTATACCACGTCTTTCTTGAGCTTGATTCTTGACCTTCATTTATTCACATATCTGATTGAAATATCTATCGTAGAATTTGGCTAAGAGTTCTAATAGTTAGTGTAAGTAACAAACTCACAGATTAGCTCCACAATTCTTGCAACGCAGACTTCCTCATAGTGCACCCGAGTATCTTGCAAGAAAGGACATTTCGAAAATGGATATTTTAAAGTGTATTGAATCGATTCTAAGCACAAGTCAATTCATTGTGAATTTTCTCATTGAGAAGATATGATAAAAGAAAAATGGAGATAAGAAGGAGGGCCTTGCAGCCCGCCTTCTGATACTATATAGAGATTAGATGCACCTGTGAATGACTTCGGGTCCTGCCTCTTCGAACTCCTTGCGAGTGACCCACATCTTCTGGAAGGTCTTCAGTGAAGCAAGAATGCTTCCACCAATCCAGACAGAGTATTGTCTCTCAGGAGGTGCGATGATACGGACTTCGAGGTTCTCAGGAACGAGCTCGGTGATCTCCTTGTGGAGACGCTCTTTCAGACCTGCAAACATTGTTGACCCGCCTGACAGTACGATGTTTGCGTACAGGTCACGACGCAGGTCGACGTCACAGTCCTTGATTGACTGCACGATGTGCTCATCAAGTGGCTGTGTGTCAAGGCCAATTGCACTCGGGTTGAAGAACAGCTCGGGAGCCTGGAAGCGCTCTGCACCAACAGTGAGTACCTCACCGTCAGGTAGCATGTAGGGCTTGTCGACACCGGTCTTGTCAGCAACTGTCCTCTCCCTCTCGGGGTCAAGGGCAACGTAACAGAGCTTCTCCTTTACGTCTCTGACAATCTCCTTCTCAGCACCGCTCACGAAGGAGTGACCCCTCTGCCTGAGCAGCCTTCGGAGATACTCGGTGATGTCTCTTCCAGCCAAGTCGATTCTTCGGATGGCGTGTGAGATTGCAAAGCCCTCATAGATTGGGACTATGTGTGTCACACCATCGCCTGAGTCAATAACCAGACCAGTTGTGCGGCCAGATGCGTACAGCGAAAGTACGGCCTGGGTTGCCACATATACTGCGGGCACATTGAACTGATCAAACATGACAGATGCCATGCGCTCTCTGTTTTCTCTAGGGTTGTATGGCGCCTCGGTAAGCAAGACAGGGTTCTCGCTTGGGTCCACCTTCAAGTCGTTATAGAACGTATAGCTCCATATCTTCTCGATTGCGTCCCAGTCATCAATCACACCATGTGTTATTGGATAGACCAGTCGAAGGACACCACGGAGGTTTATTGCTTCCTCACCGATGTAGTAATCACGAGTGTAGTGGTCCACGTCAGTCATGATGGACTCATATCTCGGATAACCAATCAGTGTGGGCCAAACACTTCGTGGCTGATCCTCGCCGGCATAACCATTCTTGCTTAAGCCCGTACCATTGTCGATGACAACTGGTTTCGCGCCCAAAAATTCGTCTTCAGCCATTATAATTCGGTCCTCGTTTGAAGTTTATCTAGAATCTAGATCCTTGCGATGAGTCAAAATAACTCAATGCTAACAGGAACTATCATCCTGACGTATTTAAGACTTGTCTGGATGAGCGTCGTTTTTATTAGAAACCTACCTAATCTATGTATATCAGGTAGATTTTTCAGAAAACGACCAAGATACGCCAGAATGGCGTCAGAGAGGCCTCTGTAAACAGGCTCTAGCTAAGCATATTGACAGCTAGAGGAGGAGGGTTCTGTGGGGTTGCTCAAGCTGAGAACAGCTGATGAGTGGACGTCACAGTACTGAGAATGATGTGATCACTGTGAAGAATAGATTTAGGTGCAGTTGAAGAACCCATACTAATCATATATATGTAATATATGACTTTGAATAATCTGAATGACAATGTTCTGGAGCACAGCAGACGACGTGATAAGGAAAGAGATTGAAACTGTTCGTGCAAGACGGATGATATTGGACCAGTTAGAAGGCGGACCAAAGACTGGCAGTGAGCTGAGGGAGAGCATCCGAGTGGATATGGCTGCTCAAAAGGTGAAGTCCAGCAAACGTCGAAAGGCCAAGACTGGCCAGGTCAAGGTTACAGATCCCAAACTCTACTTCAACACCCAACATCTTGAGAGCATGGGAATAATCTCTAGTAAGAAGGTCTCACAGCAGAGAGTCTATACTCTCAACCCGAAGGCAATACATCCAGTGAGACGTATCATCGATGTGAAGAGACCCGCGGCAATCATTACATCAATGGCACGTCCGGATGACCAGAGAAAATTCGTTGTGTGGATTTGTAAGGAAAGGCAATTCAGAGCTAAGAAGGTCAGAATCCTAGTTGAAGAGGCCCGATTCTCGAAAGGTGTATCTCGCAATCTTGCGGCATTCTATCCAGAGGGAGCCAGACTGAAATGGGACGTGTTCTGGCACGACCTTCCGATTGCCGTTGTCGGCGATTTCGAAGGAAGTGTTCGAGGGGACCTCGAAGCAACGTATGATGAAATTGAGAGAATCATCCTTGAAGACATCCAGGATTTCGACCTCGTTATTGACATTTCAAGAGGCCCTCCCATAATCACTGTAGCCCTCACACTTCTTGCAATGGAATACTCACTCACCGCCGTTCATGCCTCTCAGTACGAGGCAGAGAGGACTAACTTGACCCAAGTATTTCCAAGGGAGTGAAACATCCTATGCAGGACAGGATGACCCGGTTCGAGTGGCGGAGAATTGGGCTTGCGGAAAAGATTGAGTCACTGCTGAGATTGGTAGATGAAACAGGGCATGAGACCCCCACCCAGAACACCCGAACGCTAAACAAGCTCGCTCGATGGCAGCATGACCTAAACACGATACTTGACTTACTTCACCGCATAAGCAATGAATTGCTCCCACAGCTCTCAGATCTTCTTGGACCTGAATCGGTCGATAACGAAGTCCTTCAGGTAGCCATGTTCCAATCCAGCACTAAGAACCTCTTCCTAGAGATTGAGATCCATTTTGGCGAAAGTCTAGGCGGTAGACTGGACAGGAATGCCTTGAGAACACTCGGCGCCCTTGGTGAGTTGGCGAAGGTACTTGCGCTCATCGGAGATGCAGCGATATCCATGGCCGTTTTGCATCGACTTTGGGAAGAGGCAGCTGAAGAAGTTGGTGAGCTGACTCAACGAAGAGCTAGGATTGTAAGCAATGAAAACATGGCAGCTCTTTGTGACAGGTGGGGGCTCTACGAGAGGCGGATTCATTTCGACCCTCCAGTGTCAGAGAGGTCGGAGATGGAACATGTGAAGGGAACACTTGTGGAGGCTATCTACGGGATGGTGTATCTGAAGGGAGGGCTGGAGAGGATCACGGGTCTCATTACCCATCTAATCACCTAATACTCTGTCAGATGACACTCACATTTGAGCAATGAGAAGAGCAAGGAGAGTAGTATCATCCCGGGAGTGTGCCCCGGTTCATCTTGACTCTTTCCCGCGCTCTGATGTACTCCAGTGTGCTCCCAGTTTCCATCTCTCTACAGTATTCATCTTCGGTACAGTAACCCCATCGACGCATTACTTTACATGAAGGTGCACTACGGGCTTTGTAGAATGGGGGGTCAATCAGACTTGCCTTTGTTAGGAAATTTGTGACTGTTTTGATGCTCTTCTTCCTAAAGGCAGACCTAATGCAGGGGGGTGCTCTCGAAAGCAGCTTCCAGTCAACCAAGCCAAAGAGTCGGTACCAGAGTAGGCATTCTTTGGCTGAGTATAGGAAATCACACTTTGGGCAGAAATCATAGTGAATCGAAACCTCGCAGAACTCATTCCTGCTTTCTTTGCGTAAGCCATACTGCCTCAACAGATGGAACTTGATTTGTGCGAAGTGTTCAGGAGTGAATGAACTCATCTCATTAACAAAGGACCTCAACTCCTCTGCCAACTCTTCAGCAGTACAGTTCCATCGTTCTTTGTCAAGAATAGGTGTTCTCGCTGGCATTTGGGTCAGAACCTTGTTACATCCATCTACTTTAAGTCCAACAGTTCTAGACGATGTAGGTAGTTCCCCCCCTAAAATCTTAAATTAGGGGTCTATTGTTGACACAAAACAGCCCCCATCTCGTCCAGTGAGGTCTTCTCGTTATGCGAAAGCTAGAGGTAGTTCATGAGGTAACACTCAAGGAGGTAATTACTTCAGTTGACCTCATCGATATCACAGGTGACGGTAAAGACAACCTTGTGATATCAACTGTGAATGGGGACATTCGGATTTTCAACTACGTTCCTGAAGAGGATCCTCCTTTGGAGGAAATCTGTAGAACTCAGGACTTACCCCCGGTCTCTTCAGTTGCACTGGGTGACGTGATTGGAAACGGGGTACCAGATTTCATTCTCGGAGGAATGGACAACAAGGTTCGTACAGTTGCCTATGAGGATGGCAAGCTTGAGGTCAAAGATGCTGTACAACTGGGGGGTCTCCCTACAGCGATTTGTGCTATGAATGTTGTAGGTGACAAGGCAGCTGAGGTCATTGTGGCCTCCGATGATGGCGCACTCCGTTGTTATGGTTGGTTTGATGTCGCTTTGGACAAGCTCGCCCACAAGGTCATCGAGAAACCAATCTTCTCCATGAAGCCTCTAGGGACTAAGGGAGTACCATATAGCAGGTTTGTGTTTGGTGATGATATCGGGAATCTGTATGTCTATCAATACGCAGATGACCGCCTTCATGAGAGGGGGAGAATTAAGCTTCAAGGTGAGGTGCTCCTTGTCACTACGGGCAGCATCACTAAGAATAGAACTGATGAGATTCTGACTGTTTCTGATACGCAACGATTAACACTGCTCAGTATGGGAGTGGAAGGAATAGACGTCATAGACAAGGTCAAGGCACCAGGGGCTGTCACTTCGATTCAAATCGGGCCCATTGTTAATACTGAAGGAGAAGGACAGATAATTACCTCTCAGAGCAACTCCAAGGTAACGCTTCTATCCTACTTTAATAACAGACTCACAGAGGTTGTGTCAATCAAGACTGTCAAGAAATCTGTCGGATCCACGGTCACCTATGGGAATGTGCTTGGGGATGGAAAAAATCTCATAATACAGGCAGTTGGAAATAACCTGTTTGTAGTGGCCTTATCAGACGAGTGAGTGGCATTACTCAATCTTTGGCATGTAGATCTCGTTAGCCTGAAGAACCTTGATCATCTTGACTGGAAGTTGGGACTTGATCTTTGGTGTGACATCGCCCTCAACCCAATTCCTGACAGAGGCCCGTGCCTCTTCGATGGTCTCTCCCTCACCGTTCATGTCAAAACGGATGAAGAGATGATATGGTTCCCTCTCCGTGAGGTCACTCTTAATCATTGCCCAGAATGCCTTAGAGCCAGCAGGAATGTCTATTCGCCCAAGTATCTCGGACCATGACTTGTGTTCAATCTTCTTGGTGACCATTGCAAGGTCCTTCAGCTCAGGTAGTGCCTTCAAGGTCTCGAGTATCGTTGGCCCGTCCTTTCGAATGTCTAGCTGCTCGAACTCTGCGATGAGATAATGATCCGCCCTGAATTTAGTCATAGAAGTGGGACTCCTTTGTCTGCTGAATGCGCCCTTTTGGTGCGGACTCTTAAGTATAATGGTCTGCAGATGATTGAGTTAGAATCACAAGTCAGCCATCTTCACTTGTGTTTAGAGCGTCTAGTTCATTGCGGTAGTGGTGGAACCGATATGCCGCAGTAAGAACCCCCAAGATTGTTACTAAAATCAATCCAATATACAACAACGAGATTACGGACATAATCACCAAGATGAATAGTCGTTCTGAACGAGCGCCCAATCCGACATCAAGGTCCTTCACTCCTAGATTCTCAGCTCGGGAGCGTGAATAGCTCGTTAGCAACCACCCGGTCAGACATAGATATGTCAACAACCAGAGCGTTGTTCCGAACGGGTCGGAAGAAGGATAGGCCAAGGGTATTGAAACGAGTAGAATGGCTTCGGATACTTTGTCAATCATCGAGTCTACTAGAGGCCCCGCAGGTTTCGCAGTTTCATGTAGTCTAGCAACAGCACCATCGACTCCATCAAAGAAACCTACGAGAAAAACAAGAATTCCATAGTATACCTGTGCCTGAAATATGACAAGTGAGAAGAAGGCACACATTGACAATAGGAGTGTCAAGTAAGTTATTGTATCTGGTCGAACCC
>JAUVHR010000186.1 GCA_030593165.1 Candidatus Thorarchaeota archaeon | reverse complement strand
CGTCACACGAAGCCTCTCCCTTGCTGTCGCTCAACAGCTATGCATTTCTAAGTCACGCATCTGATATAGATTCCGATTCGCAGTTTGTTTTTTGCAGAAATCAATCAGCGCAATAACCGGGTCATGTTCGGAAGCCTTTTGTTCAAACAACATCGACATTGTCCCGGATGTAATAGCATATGACCAATCTCACTTTCCTTGGTTCTTGCAGAGAAATCGGACGTTCCGGATTCTTCCTTCAGGAGAAGGATGAGAGCTTTCTTGTAGACTTTGGAGTCAAGTTCCAGAACCCCCCCGCCTTTCCTCCTTCAGTACCGCTCGATGAGCTCCAGGGCATCGCGGTTACACATGCACATTTAGACCACTCTGGTGGTGTTCCTATTATCCTGTCTGGAACCGATGCTTCTCTATTTTGTACACCCGCCACACAAGATCTTATGATCTTGCTTCTTCGAGATATGCTCAAGATCGCTAGGGGCAGGCTGCCTTTTACTAGTAAAGACATCGCTAGGGTCAGAAGACAATGCGTGACTTCAGCATATGAGGAAACCTTACCCATAGGCCATCACTTCGAGATGACACTCTTCAATGCAGGCCACATTCCGGGTAGCGCAATAGTTTCGGTCAGGTGTAATGGAAAACGGATTCTCTTCACTGGTGATTTCAACGCTCTTGAGTCCCGCCTTAACCATGGCGCACGGAAGAACCTCCCCAAACACGACATAGTTGTTACGGAGAGTACGTATGCTCGAAGACGCAATCCTGACAGACAGAAGATTGAACAGGAACTCGTAGACACGGTGATTGAAACTTTGGAGCGTGGAGGAACCGTTCTGATTCCAGCTTTTGCTGTAGGGCGAAGTCAAGAGATCATGTGTATCTTGGAGTCGTATGACATCCCTCGTAAGTACCCAATCTATGTAGACGGAATGGCTAGGAAAGTAAACGATATTCTGGTGAAGCACCCAGAATACATAGGTTCTCCTCAAGCATTTGGGCGAGCTGTTAGCAGGTCCATAATCGTTCAGGACTCTCAAGATCGCAGAGAAGCCATTGAGAGTGGTGGAATCATCATCTCCCCTGCAGGGATGCTTAAGGGTGGAGCATCACATTTCTACTTCAAGAAGCTTCATGACGACCCGAAGAATGCCATAATCCTAGTAAGCTATCAAATTCCTGGAACTCCCGGTGCCGAGCTTGTTGCTTCGAAACAAGTAGATGTAGGTAATCGAACATACAAGGTCACTGCAGATGTCAGAATGCACCATCTTTCATCACACTCGGACTCGGTAGGCCTAATCAGTATGCTTGAGAACATTCCGGGTGATCCCGAGTTCTATATCGTTCATGGAGAATCAGAGTCCTGTGATGCACTAGCAGAACAGCTTGAAGGGTTGGGAAAGACCGCGCACATACCAGAGGTTGGAGAAAAAGTCAGCTTCTAAATCTCTTCTTCCTGTGGTCGTGCCTCGACAACCTCACACTTCACCTGCTGAAGTATCTCTTCAGCCTTCTGTGGTGGAACAACTAGGGTGTACAGGTATCTGGTTGTACGGAGCTTGAGCTTGACTTGGTCACTCGATCTCTTTACTCTGCACTCGATAGCATCCTCAGTCATCTCAAGGAACTTGTCAACATCGGTGATTTGTTTGGGCATTGGTTCATTCCAACTCCGTTCTCGTCAGTGGTGGGCCGGGGGCGACTCGAACGCCCGATTTCCGCCGATTTCCACGGAATTCGCAAGAAGGAATTCCGCTTGTGAAGGCGGCATCATGGCCAACTAGATCACCGGCCCGCAATCAGTGGCTCATCGTAGCTTAGGTCCTCTTCCGCCTCTTAGGTCTAAGGTCCTTAGTCTTGCATTTGCGACACTTCTTTGCTTTGAGCGGGTTTGTCGCGCCGCAGTAACGGCAAATGGACTTGTAGAGCAAGTAGTGCTGTGCAAGCCTGCGTTTTTCGATGTCAGCTACTGGCATCTTGTAGACCTCGATTCCCTATTAGACGGACTAGCATCGTATTCAATGAGCCCGCTCAGGCTTCCCAACCGAGTGACGTTTTAAACTTAACCCTAAGACCCGTTACAAGAAAAGGCGAAATCTGAACTCAACCCATCTGACCGAAGAACCAAGTCAGTCCCCCAATGATGAATACGACCATGGAACACAAACCACATACCACCCAGCACCACATTGATCTCCTTGATTCTTTGTAGGGCCCAGTATACCTTGGTTCGTAAAGAGGCATTAGATCAATTATTCTAGTCAAAGGTCCTCCCCATGACTAGTGCAGCCTGAGCGTTATTAGGCATTGTTGTGTCCATACAATCACATTCACAGAGCCTCTTTGAGGAGCTTTGCAATATCGCTAGGTTTCTCGGCAACGGCAACTCCAGCGTCGTTCAAAGCCTTGATCTTGGCTGCTGCTGTACCTGAACTGCCGCTGATGATAGCTCCTGCGTGTCCCATCCTTTTGCCTGGTGGTGCAGTCCTACCTGCAATGAATCCAACCACAGGCAAATCATAGTTATCCTTGATGTATGCAGCAGCTCGTTCCTCCGCATCTCCTCCAATCTCTCCCACAAGGACGAGTCCCTTTGTTTCCTTGTCCTGTTCGAAGAGCTTGACTGCCTCGATTGCTGTGACTCCGACACACGGGTCCCCTCCAAGACCTAATGCTGTAGAGATACCAATGCCTGCGTAGGTCATACTAGCCGCAATCTCGTATGTTAGCGTACCACTTCTGGACATCAGACCCACTGACCCATGAGAGAAAACATGCCCAGGCATAATCCCAAGCTTCTGTTTTGCTCCTGGAGTTATTATGCCTGGAGTGTTGGGTCCAACTACGGTAATTCCTTTTGCCTTGGCCGCATGAATTACTCTGATTTCATCACGTACAGGTACATGCTCAGTGATGATAACCACTGGGTTCAGGTCTGCAGCAATCGCCTCAAGCGCGGCATCTCCAGCAAAGGGTGCAGGAACGAATATCACTGAGGCAGTCGCACTCTGAGCTTCCTTAGCTTCCTTTACGCTATCATAGACTGGAACACCGTTGACTTCTTGGCCGCCTTTCCCAGGCGTTACTCCCGCAACGATTTTGGTTCCGTACTCGATCATTGCTGCCGAGTGAAATGTACCCTGTCCACCTGTGATTCCCTGAATGATGACTTTGGCGTCCTTGTTGACTAGTATTGCCATTCTATGCCAACTCCTTCACTAGCTCAACCACTTTGGAAGCCGCTTCTTCCATGGTCTTCAGGAATGGAATTCCTGCTTTCATCAGAATTTCCTGTCCCTCTTCTTCATTGGTACCAACCATTCGAATAACAAGGGGGACTGTTATATCACCGTCTTCTCTCGCGGACAATACTCCATTGGCAACATCGTCACATCTGGTGATTCCAGCCATAATGTTGACAAGAATCGCCTTTACCTTGGGGTACATCATCGCAACCTCGATGCCCTTTTCCACTCTCTCAGCATCTGCACCCCCACCCAAGTCTAGGAAGGTACTGGCCTTTCCGCCGTACAATGAAACCACATCCAGAGTTGCCATAGTCAGACCCGCACCATTGCAGATACACGCTATGTTTCCGTCCAACTCCACGTACGCCATGTCATTGTCTGTCGCAAGACGTTCTCTCTCGTTCTGTTCCACGGGCTCCCTCTGGATTCCCTCAATAATCTTCTTGTGTCTATACAGAGCGTTATCATCGATATTCAGCCGGGCGTCTGCAGCTAAGAACCTCCCATCCTTGGTCAGGATGAGCGGGTTAATCTCTGTTAGCTCAACGTCGTGGGTTTGTACAATCTGCCAGAGCCGCAGAAAGAATCTTGATAGCTGATGTATCTGTTTACCATTAAAGCCCATGTCAATGGCCATCTGACGTGCTTGATAAGCATGAAATCCGAGGAGTGGGTCCACATGTACCTTGATTATCTTCTCCGGACTCTCCTCAGCCAGTTCTTCGATAGACATCCCGCCTGCTGCACTTCCTATGACGACGTACTTCCGCTCATTTCGGTCAATAGTGATTCCAACATAGATCTCTTGTGCGATATCCAGCTTCTCCTCAACTAACACTGCTTCCACTGGAAGGTCGTTGATTCGCAAAGCGAGTATCTCTTTGGCTATCTTCGCAGCCTGTTCAGGAGTGTCAGCAAACTTGACTCCACCGGCCTTGCCTCTCTTGCCAGCAAGGACCTGTGCCTTTACAACGACTGGTTTTCCAACTTCCTTGGCTCGTTCCTTCGCTTCTTCGGGGGTCTTTGCCACGCCACCGGGTGGTGTGGGCATCTTGAAAGCTCGGAAAATATCCTTCGCTTCATGTTCGAAAAGTTTCATCCAAATCACCGTGAAAGGGGTCCCGCATTTCCAGTACGGGTACTGGCTCGGACGCGACCATCCTTACGTAAAAAGTTAACCGATAGTAGCCAACATCTCCAAGAGACTTCTATCCAGTTCAAAACTCACCTTGTGCAAGCCCTTCCTCGAGCTGCTCGCCATCAGTCTGAGAAGAATCGAGTTGATGTATTGAACTTCTTCTAGGATGTTTTCGAAGATTCCAGGCTGCACATCGGCTGATCTAGCAGCTTCCTCTACATTCTTCGAAGGTATGCTCTCAAGTACAGTCTTAATCAACTTCCGCGGCAGACCAGTTCTCGATACGATGATGCCAAGCAAGATGTTCTTGAGGTCACCCTCTTTTTTGGCAAGAGCCTTCAATGCAGTTTTTGCGTCTTTGACGGGCACTCCAAGCACAGCCACACTCTCTCCAAGTGTAGTACACCTTATTGACCCGTGCTCGCGAAGGACCAATCCGTCGCGCTCAAGCTCTCCAAGTATCTCAAGACCCCGAAGTGCTTGTCTAATCACTGAGGACGCATAGGGCTTGGTTTCATCATCAGATAGTGCAAACTTTGCAAACTTCACGAGATGCTTACACAATCTATGTTTTCGAATTCCTTGGAACTTCCAAGACTCGCATGTGCAAGAAACCCCCTCTCCGGCTCTTAGAACAACATGATGCCAGAGGTCCCGTGTGCTACTATGGATCAGACCCTCAATCTTTGAGGGGTTTACAGAAACAAGTCGGACGTCCTTATCGGGTATCTTCTCTGCACGTTCAACAGTCGTTTTTGTGGCTCTTATCGAAACTAGAGCCTCTATCGGCGCACTTGAGGTGGTCATGAGTTCTTCTCGAGTTATGCTTGTGGTCCTACTAGCCGAAGCCCAGAACGAGCGATCAATGACAGAGAATGAATCATCAGTTTCACGGGTTCCACTGCATAACTGGCGGAGAACAAGATCTTGAGCGTTCTCAGGGTCGTCCATCGAGCTGTCTACTTCACCCAGTTGTGGACTTATGTTCCCGTCGGAATCAGTCACAAAGTACTTGGCAAGAACTCGCTGGCGTTCAGCTTCATTATCCACAACGACAATACCGAACCCTTCATTGTCTATGCCGCTTCTTCCTGCTCCTTGAAGAACATCACTAAGCTGCCATTCCGAAAGCATTGTGAGGTCTTCGTCATATGAGATTTCTTTGTCAGATTCTTGCATGAATACTCCCATCAGGAAGACAACACTAGCACGGAGTCCACTGGCTATTGCGAATCTCATAGGCATGACAATCACAGGTAGGACTCTATCATTCCACGCCTCGGAAATATGTCGTCTCTGGACTCGAGACACGCCCTCATGGAAGAATGCGACCCCTCTTACTATGATTTCCTCGAGCTGTGTGGTCATTTCGCAGTCACTGTATTTTTCTTGAATATCGCTCCTAAGACGAACAAGGTCATCTTTCTGATCAGGCTGAAGTCCTAAGTCAAGGACGACAGATTTTCTATCATCAATTCCTGCAAGCTCCAACGCAAGGTCCTCGCTTGAGGAACGATTAGCTGTGAGTATCATTATCTGTCCATGCTTATCATGAACGAATTCTGCCAGATTGGCCAAGGACTCGCTGACATTTTCAAAGGCCTTCACACTGTATATTCGCTTGATTTCGGGCTTTGAATCTTCCACAGTCTTGGCATTCAACCATACCCGAAGATCCTCTAGGTCCGCGATTGGTGGTGTGATTGCTATGTGCTGTACATGCTCCTCAATTCCCAATGAAGTCACCAAGAATCCCTCAAGCTTGGCACCGAGATTTGGTTGACCGATTAAATCGATCCTATCTACCACAACACACTCCAAATTGTCAAGCAAATCAGGATTGGACATAATGGCAATGCTCAATGACCTGTAGGTGGCCACAATCACTCTACCGATTCTGAGACCTGACTTGATTGCGATTCTTCTTCTGATGATGCTGGTTAGCTCTATGCCAAGTTTCTTGCACTTGTAGCTCAGCGACTGGAGCCTCTTCTCCGCTTGGTGTGGGTTTGGGCACACAACTATGCCCTTTGCTCTGAAGTCTGAAGCCACCCGGTTCAGTAGTGCAATCTCGGCTATTTCGTATCCTTCATCATAGTCCAAGGTAGTAAGAAGTTGACTCTGTCCTCGCATGATTCCCTCTTCTATCGCGCCAATCTGAAACTCTGTCAGAGTGGCAAGTCCCTGTCTTCGAAGTACCTCAAGCAATCGCGGGGACATGCGTTCAAGTTCCAGTTCTCTCAGAGTGC
>JAUVHR010000172.1 GCA_030593165.1 Candidatus Thorarchaeota archaeon | reverse complement strand
TGGCATAGTAATTGCTGATGCCGTGAAGTCAACCCTCGGACCGAGAGGGATGGACAAAATGCTTGTTGACAGTTTGGGTGATGTTACAATCACAAACGATGGTGCTTCAATCCTGAAAGAGATTGATGTACAGCATCCAGCCGCCAAGATGCTCGTAGAAGTTGCAAAGAGCCAAGACCAGGAAACCGGTGATGGTACAACCACCTCCGTGATTATTGCTGGAGAGCTCTTGAAGAGAGCACAGAACCTGCTTGATAAGAAAATCCACCCGACAATCATTGTTAGTGGTTATCAGAAGGCAGCCTTGCAGGCTTCAGAGATTCTTGATGATATTTCAATCTCAATGGAAGGAGTCGACAAGAAACTCCTCGTCAAGATTGCAACCACATCAATGAACAGCAAGTCTGTTTCCGGAACAAAGGATCTCTTTGCTCAGATTGCAGTTGATGCAGTCCTTCAAATTGTTGAGGAAGCCAACGGCGAAAAGAGAGCAGACATCGAGATGATTGAGATCATCAAGAAGCAAGGCAAGAACTTGGGCGAGACCGCGCTCATCAAGGGCATGGTAATCGACAAGGAGATTGTCCACGCAGCAATGCCAAGAAAGGTCCTGGGTGCCAAGATAGCACTCGTCAACGCAGCAATTGAAATTGAGAAGACTGAGTTCGATGCTGAGATCAAGATTGATAGCCCTGACCAGATTAAGGCTTTCCTCGATGAAGAGGAAAGGATGCTCAAGTCTTTGACCGATAAGATCATCGATTCCGGAGCTACAGTCCTCATCTGTCAGAAGGGTATTGATGATGTTGCCCAGCACTATCTCGCCAAGGCCGGCGTGATGGCCATCCGCAGAGCAAAGAAGAGCACCCTTGAGAAGATAGGCAAGGCCACGGGTGCCAAGATTGCAACGAGCCTTAATGAGCTTGATGCTGATTACCTTGGTAAGGCAGGTGTTGTCGAGGAAGTTAAGATTGGCGACGACAAGCTTGTCTTTGTAAGAGACTGCAAGGACCCAAAGGCTGTGTCAATCGTCATCAGAGGCGGAACTGAACACGTCGTTGATGAAGCAGATAGAGCTCTGCACGATGCACTCTGCGTAGCAAGGAACGTTGTGGAAGATCGTACATACGTCGCTGGTGGTGGTGCAGCTGAAACAGAGATTGCTAAGCGCCTAGAAACTTTCGCTACCAAGATTGGTGGCAGAGAGCAGCTAGCTATTGAAGCATTTGCAGAGGCCATACGCATCATTCCCAAGACCCTTGCTGAGAACGGTGGTCACGATCCCATTGATATCATGGCGGACTTGAACAAGGAGCACGCTAAGGAAACCGGCCTCTGGTTCGGTGTCGATGTCATTAAAGGCAAGGTCACTGACATGCTCAAGGCAGGAGTGGTCGAGCCAACTAGAGTCAAGCTGCAAGCAATTCGTTCATCATCCGAAGCTGCTCAGATGATCCTTCGTATCGACGATGTGATCGCAGCCAAGGCCGGTGCCCCAGCACCACCACCAGGTGGTGGTATGGGCGGCATGGGTGGCATGGGCGGAATGCCTGGCATGATGTAGAATATCCACAGTACAATGGAGCCGGAAGGCTCCACTTCTTCATTTTTTCCAGAGGGTTAATAGATTGACAAGGCGACTATTAATTTCAGGAACGCTCTCATTCGATTCAGGGAAGACAGAGATATCCCTACAGTTGGCAAGGAGTCTCCGAGAGGATGGAGTCGCCGTTGAATATTTCAAGCCTCTAAGTGGACATAGCTATTGGTACAAGCATGAACACACCATGTACTGCATACGAGAGGCGAAGCTGATATCCAATGATGTTAGTAGATTACGTGAGGTCACGGAGTCCAAGCTTACCCCCTATGTCACTAATCCGGTTCATTCCTTGTATGTTCCCGCTCGGTTGAGCAGACCTGATGAGATTGTTCATAACACTCTTGCTCTGTCTGGATGGGACGCAGTACTTACTCTCAGGAGGATTAGTCAGGTTAGCGGCGAAGAAATCGAGTCAGTCATGCTTGTTGCAGAGAAACTCATTGATTCTGGCTTGCTGATGATCACTGCGGAGGAAGTAGATGCACTTACTCGAGATGCGAGGAGAGTGACAGTCAATAGTCTTGAAGAAGTTCAAGCCTTTGAGGAAGCCGCTTTGGAACCGGCCATTTCAGGCGCATATGAGCAAGTAGAAGAAAGCGCTGAGTACGTAATCATCGAGTCCTTCAATGACTCTGCTTGGCCTTGGGAAGGCCTTGACCAAGTGGACATGGTGCTGGTCATCGGACCGGGTCAGATGTTCGTATACAATGCTGAGAAGTACAGAAAGGCTGTGTTTTACATGCACAAGGGTCACAGCCCGGTACGTTCGGTCACACTACGTGAGATGGCGGACCTCCTGAAACCTATCAAACGAATTGAACTGAAACCCGGACAGGTGCTGGAAGACAAGGATTTGGAACAGGTTTTCGGGAATGATGAACAAAACGTCTGAACATTGCACAACTGTTATAGCATCAACCCATCAAGACTGGCAATGGAGACAAGAAAATGGAAGAGGACCTCAACTGGGAATTGATTGTTATTGGCGGGGGTCCAGCTGGTATGACCGCAGCCATTTACGGAGCACGATATGGACTCAAGACACTATTGCTTGAATCACGTGTGCTTGGCGGGGCACAAGCAACAAGCCCAGGGATTGAGAACTACCCGGGATTCATATTCATTGTTGGCCTTGATCTCGCCAACCGAATGAAAGAGCAAGTGAAGAAATGCGGAGCTAACATCAAGGAGATAACAGAGGTCAAAAAAATCACAGAAGATGGGGAGAATCAACAGTTCATCCTCGCTACTCGGCGAGGGGATTATCGTGCCAAATCAATTGTCATCGCAACCGGAGGCGGTCACAGAAAGCTGCACGTTCCGGGCGAAGATCATCTGACAGGTCGAGGAGTCTCATATTGCGCCACATGTGACGGTCCAATATTCCGTGAGAAGATAGTGGCTGTAGTTGGTGGAGGCAATACTGCAGTAACGGAAACGCTCTATCTAAGCGAACTTGCCAGTAAGACGTACCTCATCCACAGACGAGATGAGCTCAGAGCTGAAAAGGCCGTTCAGGACCTCCTCTTCAAGACGGATGTCGAGATAATCTGGAACCATGTAGTTGAGGAATTCCGTGGTGATGACTTGCTCAGCACAGTGGTCATCAAGGATGTGAAGACTGGCAACATTAGGAACCTTGAGGTCGATGCTGCGTTCGTGGCACTGGGGTCCGACCCTGAGAGCAGAATAGCCAAGGAGATTGGTATAGTCATGAACGACAAGGGTGAGATCCTGACCGACGCATATCAAGCAACTAGTGTTGAAGGAGTTTTTGCAGCAGGCGATGTCGTTGACTCGCTCAAGCAGATTGCAGTTTCAGTAGGTCAAGGAGCTATTGCTGCAGACTCTGCATACGCGTACATAAGGTCAGTCAAGAAAGGACCACGTTAGAGTGCAATCGTTGGTATTGGGAAACGTTAATAACCACGCCTCGGCCCGAACACGAGAGCGCAGGCCAGTCCTGCCTATAAACCAAATCCATTGGGATGTCGGAATGAAGAAGGTTAAAGCTGCTGGTCTAGTTATTGCGTTTGCGCTGGTTTTTCTCACAGTCGGTGTCCAACCAGCAATGGCGAACCCCGGAACAAGATTGGATTCACTGTACGCTTTCGTGAATGAGAGATACGATACGGTGAATGGGGGGTTCACACTGGTTGGTTCAGAGGCGTCAAGAACTGAGGCAACTTACTACGCAGTGGAAATCCTCGATGACCTAGGCTATCTGACTCAACGCCCACCAGTTTATGATTGGATAAGAGTGAAGAACTTCACGCAGAACGTCCAGTGGCAGAGCGGAGGAGAAGATTCCAGCAGGTATGGAGGAATTGGTCCTATTATCGCAGTAACTCCAGATATGACTACCAACTACTTGGGAATCAAATCTTGGAATAAGCTAAATGCAATAACCGATCTTCCAGGCATCGCAAATGTTGAGGAATTGAACTACACAGCACTTGTGTTCCATGTCAACAAGAGCCAGTCAGTAGACGGAGGCTTTGGGATGAATGAAGATAGTCCACCCGACCTCCATTCAACGTACATGGCACTCTACATCATTGATTCAGTGATAGGGGAAACGGAGTGGACAATGGATGACATTCTTCTCAACAGAACACAGACAATCGAGTGGATTCTAAGTTGCCGTGAAGGCGATGCGTTCATGCTTAGCCCTGCGTCATCTATACCGGGAGTCACTCCTACTGCCGCTGGACTAATGTCATTGGAGATACTCAACTCAGTTACTAGGCTGGGGGCTGATTCTCAGGCAATCCGAAACTGGATTCTTGACCGTCAAATGAGTGAATACGATGGTAGTGATTCTGTGTACGGTGGCTTCGAGGAAGGAACCCTCACCAACGACTCAAACATCATCACGACGTACTACGCTCTTCAAGGGCTTGCTGTCATCAACGCACTTGGCGAAGTAGACG
Organism: Candidatus Thorarchaeota archaeon; assembly: GCA_030593165.1. Lineage (GTDB taxonomy): Archaea > Asgardarchaeota > Thorarchaeia > Thorarchaeales > Thorarchaeaceae > JAJRWI01. The sequence continues at coordinate 2,468 of JAUVHR010000172.1, read as the reverse complement.
CAGAAATGGCTGCGAGATTCATTGTTGACTGTCAAGCTGCCAATGGCGGCTGGGGTAACGTGCCTGGTCTGCAAGTTGGCATAATCGAGAATGCTGGTATGGCCATCCTATCTCTAAGGATGCTCGGTGATGATTACAGTGCAATGATCTACGAAGAGGACCCCAATGATCCGACTCCGCCAATGTTGGACTGGAGAGTTCTGTTCGTTGCAGGTTTCATTGTTGTAGCAGCGGTCATTGCATTGATTGCACTTCGAATGGACTAGTATTAATGCAATAGGTTTATCATACATCTACCGGAAGATAAACTTGAGGCGGGGATTCAACACCCCGTTTCAGGTGTTTCCAATGCCCGAACCTGATGAGTTTTTGGACGAAGAGAGTATCCCGCGGTACCAACGTGGCTTTGAGTGGTATTCCCATCTTGCAAACACACAAATGGCGGATAGACCTTGGAAACGTCTTGGTATCTTCTCTTTCTATGATGCACCATTTGCAGCCAGTGAGCGATTGTATCTGTCTCCAAAACAAGTAATGGCAGTTATGGCCCAGCAAGCAAAGCACAAGGAAACTGGTTTGGTATTTGTTGCAGATGCACTTGAAAGAGCGGAGATGGGTCTTGGCACCAAACAGGGATTCGACCAGTTCATGGAGATCTTTAATCGGCTTTTCCCGGAGGCGGTCAAGTTCTACTTCGGGCCTAGGGACTCAGAACGGATCTATATGCATGATTATCCTTCGTTGAAAATACCTCTAACGTGGCTCATCAAGAGGCCAAACCTCTTTGCTGAAGTCCTATCCGATGCTTCTCCAGTTCAGGAGGATATAGGCCCGGGAGATGCATCATTTGAGAACTTCGAAGGAATGATAGAGGTACTTATTGATAAGCTTGGACCACCATCGCTAACAGAAGAAGTTCTTGGCAAGATTAAGAGCACAGAAGCAAGTGATTACGCTGGCGAAGCTGTTGGACTTATGACGGTCTTTGTCAGTCCTACCGCCGCAGTTTCACGTGGTGTGAAGTACCTCGGTAAGTTCGCCTCACTTCTGAGAGAACGCAGGAAACAAGAGGTGAAAGAGGTCTATAGAGAGTGGGAGGAGCGTGTCACAAAGGGATACGCTGAAGAAAATCTGAGGAAGTTCTTCGACCCAGATCCGGAATACAACTCAGGACTTGAAGAAGCAGTAGCGGAATTCAAGCCGGTACTTCTGATAACTGAAACGCGAGGCACTCTATTTGATCTGTTCTTACCTTTGGTCCTTCAGCATCTAGTGGAAAAGATTGGATTCATCCCATCCCACAAAAGGCCACGTCGCAAACCAAAGCCTGAGCATGAACAACCCATTGGAGATTACAAAGAAGAGATGGTGGATGATGACTCGCTTGTCTATGAGGACCCTAGTGAAACTGGACTGCCACCCGTGACGGACCTCCTTATCCAGACAGTTCTGAAGAAAGAACTCACCAAACTTGAAGACGACATTGAGATGTCTGACGAAGAATACGAGGGGAAACCCGAAACTATACTATTCCTTGATGCAGTAACGCATCTCTCCAAATTCCGACGCTCTTTCAGGTTTGCACTGAATATCCCGGAGAAATATCCAAACGTATCAGTTGCAGCATCGTTCTTCACAAATCGTGAGAGCTTTGGTGCGACCTTGCAGGAAGGCATCTTGGAATACATGACTGAGAGAGCTCTCATATTCGACTTTCATCCATTGTTATTTGATTTGGCCACGGCAAGAATGCCAATCTCGAAGAAGGTATGGCTTGAGTCTAAACTTCAAGAACTTGAGAGGCTCAGGTCTGAAGGAGGAGTTGCATTTCTAGAGTTCTACAATCAAGGGCTCGAGCAGTGGACACTGAGGGCGGTAGAGGAACCAGACAGAGGTGCAATCGAAATAATACGTCGTTGGTTTGGCAGTAGGGGATAAGTGCATTAAATCCGATGGAGCGATAGAAATATAATCTCTATACAACCTCCCTGCTTTGTTACTGCGGAGGAAGTACGTTTGACCAAGGCTGACATTACACATGCGAAAGTTCTACAGATTCAGAAAGGCAGTACAATAACCTTGCCTGAAGAGTTCGTTGATGCAATCGGACAACCCTTTGGACTTGCTATTCTGGTTGTCAAGGACAAGAATGTGAAGCTTTACCCTGTCGACAGCTCGAAGGTATTGTATCTGAAACTGAACATAGAGAAGCTCAGCAAGAGCTTTCTTGAAGAACTAACATCCGTCTTCGAAATGGGAGGATTGGAGGATATTCTGTTCACGAGCGGAATTTGTCAATCTGCCGACCAATGTTACTACGAGTGCTATTTCACTCCTGAGCAGCTCAAGATCTCTGAAGAAGACTTGAGGACAAGACTCACCGGAATCACGGGAGTCCAGAAGGTTGTCTTAGAAGACGTACCGGTCGGACAATAGATCAGAACAATCTCATCGGACTTCCTCCTAAC
>JAUVHR010000040.1 GCA_030593165.1 Candidatus Thorarchaeota archaeon | reverse complement strand
AGTGCACTCGAAATGGCAAAGGCAATGCTCGACCGAGCAAAGGAGCTAGGTGAGGAAGAGGACGATGCATTAAGCAGGATTGCCTCAGCCTACCACAACATCGCACTAGTTGAGATGGATAGAGGTAACTTCGAAGAGGCGATGAGGTTCCTCGAAGATGCTGAGGCCATTGATAGGACACTGGGCAATAACAGAGGTCTTGCAAAAAGATTTGATGCGATGGGTCTTGTAATGATGAAGGATGGTCGACACAGTCAAGCCAAGTCCAAGTTCCTTGAGGCTATCGAGATTGCTCGAGACTCCGACTATGAAAGGAGTCTTGCGTACGTCTACTACCATATGGGAACCCTCTATGAGGAGCAGGGAGATTGGAGGAATGCAGAAGATTCCTACAACGATGCAATTGCTCTCGGCCAGAGAACGGAAGAGCTTTGGCTCGTAGTCTATGCAATGCAACGGTTGGCAGACGTCAAGGACCATCTTGACAAACCCAGTCACGACATTCGTCGACAGTCTGAGAAGCTTCGTCGCTCCATCATGTTCAAGAAGAGCGTGATCTTCGTTATTGACTACTCGGGGAGCATGAGGGCCCAGAACAGAATCAAGGCGGCCATTGAGGGCGCCAAGGAGATCTTGGACTCTCAGGTCAATCCACAGGATGAGGTGAGCATCATTGTGTTCAACTCGGACTACAGAGAGGTTCTACCGCTCACCCCAAAGGGCGACTACGAGAATGCTAAGGATAGCCCGATTGTTAGAGCACTTGAGTCGCTTCGGTATCCGAACTCAGCAACTGCATTCTACGATGCTCTCGGTAAGGCACTCGAAGAACTGGATAGTATCCAGTCGAGCGAACACCGCTGGATTATTGCGCTCACTGATGGTGAAGACAATAGCTCAAGGCGGTTCTCATTGGACTTACTGAAGGGTATCCACACCGCGGAGGATAGAAGGCGCAAGAGGAAGCCATTGACTATCGAGAGCTTCATTCGCCAGCGTCATCTGGATGTGAACCTCATCATCATTGGAGTAGGCCAAGAGCTTGCCAAGAGTGTTGAGGGTGGAGTACGTTCAAGGGAAACCGGAGGCTACCTCACCATTGAGGAGCTGCTCGACTCAATCTGCGGACACATACCGCAGGGACAGTATATCTCGGTGGTGTCCACCAAAGATGTGCGTAGTGACATTGAGAGAGCCTTCCAGCAGGTGGGAGTACTGATGGCACAAGTCGAAGTGGGAGGAAGCACACTAGATTATTAGGAGGCAAACATGATGGTACAATCAGCTACAGTCACACAGAAGAAAGGCAGTTTCAGACGTAATGTAATCGCGACCTTCCTAATGATTTCAATAATCTCACTAGGGGTCACCGGAGTCGTGTCCCTAGGGTTTGTGGACCTGATTGGAGGGTTCACTACAGATGAAAGCACAACTGCACTCGAGGGGCAGATAAGGAGAAACATGGAAACCACAGCCGAACAGACTGCTCTTGTAATCAACCAGAAACTGGCCAGCGCAGAGGCGATGGTACGGTCGATGGGAGTTGAGATAGAGAACTTGTTTGATGCAGGATCTACATTCCATCCAAGACAAGTGTACTATGACTACTTCTTTGAGAATCCTGGCGATGGTCCACATCCCGCGGATACTGCGTACGATGCCAACTATGGCATCTCTGTTTCATGGGAGAGTAGCAGTTGGTATCTTGCAGGGTCGAACTCGACCAACTACGATGACGTGTACCTTGCACAAGCTGACAAACTGGACCCTGTTTCGAACATGGACACCCTCTTCGCGGCCATTCATGACCAAGTACCTGAGTTCCGATGGCTCTACATGGCGTTTGAGAACAACCTGTTTATCAACTACCCAGGAAGCATATTGGGAGCAGACACGGACGCAGAGAGAAATATCTACGTTGAGCAGTGGAGACCCACAGAGGACGGCTGGTATCAGGCCATTCGGGCAGGTGGAGGAAGCATAGTCTATGAAGGACCGTACTACGATCCCATCGATCAGGTGCTCATTCTATCAATTGGTCGTGCTGTCTACTTTGAGAATATGACTCTCATGGGCGTCATTGCGGGAGACATATCGATTGAAGATGTCAAGGACCAAATCCTTGATGTCCAAATCCTAGAAACCGGTTTCGCAGCCTTGATCACTTCGGACGGCGACATTGTCGCCCACAAGAATGTCGATGATGCGGACTATGTTTGGTATGATCCCAACCTACCGCCCCTAACAGACTTCGAGGTCAACTCGGACGCCTCTGCAGCACTTACCACTACACAGATGTTGCAGATCACTTCAGGAGCAACTGGAATCATCAACTATCAGAAGGATGGTGCTTACTACCTATTGGCCTACACGCCAGTTGACATAGGCGGCTACATCTGCATCATTATGGTACCTATGGAAGAGGCCCTTGAGTCAATACCTCTACTAGAGGCACGCATTGCACAGGGTAATACAGCAGCCATATCATTTATCCTGATAGTCACCTTAGGAGGCATCATCCTTGCTGGTGTGGTCGCAGCAACAGTGACCAATTCGATTACGCGTCCTCTGCAGTACCTCATGAGCCTAGCGATGAGGAATGTCGAGGCCATGATCAAACAAGGAACCATGGATACCCTTGACCTGAGAGTGGATGCTACCTACATCGAACAGGATGACGAGATAGGCGAGCTTGCGCGGGCATTCCAGGGGATGCTGGACACGATAGGCGACGAGGACTGAAATCCCAGTCACAACAGAACACAGAGGAATCCGTAGTGAAAGAAAAAGAGTGGACATTAGAGCATGCCAGAATAGTCTATGGTATCAACAGAAACGACCTGCACTTCCTTGATGTCAATGAGGATGGTGAGCTGTTTCTAAGGATAGGAAACCATACCATCACCTTCAGAGAGATCACACAACACATCCAACTGGAGAATGGTGCCTTTGCTGGCTACACATCTTCATTCACACTACGGATTCCCCAGCTCATTGCATCCCAGATAGATAGAATCCGTGCTGCCTTTGAAACGGCGATAACAGAGCTTGAGTATCCTGGAAAGTTCCTGGCGGTCTATCCGGTCAAAGCCAACCAGCGAAAGGACTGCGTTACTACAGTTGCGAGCTCTGACTCAGAGTATGGTTTCGAGGCTGGCGCGAAAGCAGAACTGCTTCTCCTCAGGAGTGTAGTAGGCGATGACAAACACAGACGCATTGTCTGTAACGGAGCTAAGGACTCTGAGTATCTGCAGATGATACAGGAAATGATTGACAAAGGACACCACATGACCATCTCCGTTGAGTCGCCTCATGAAGCAAAGTTAATCGTTGATCAGTTTCAACCGGAGAAGACTGAGGTCGTTCTCAGGATGAAGCCGTACATCTCTGTGGAGGGGCATTGGTCCCACTCAACGGGTCGTGATTCGAAGTTCGGTCTGAGCATCCATGATCTCTTTGATGTCATAGAGATATTCCAAGAGAACGGATTCACAGATTCAATCACAACCATTCTCGCTCATGTTGGCTCTCAAATCGAGAACGTCGAGAGCTTTCTCAGGTTCGGCCGGTATATGACCAGAGTCTATCTTGAGCTGCGTGAGATGGGACTCTCCAACTTGACAATCATAGACTTTGGGGGTGGACTGGCAATTGATTACACGAGCTCAAATCGTCCGGATCTCATGGAAACCTATGCAAAACGCCTCATTCAGGGTATCCTCGACGAGTTCGGAGAGGGACTCAGCCCAGATAACGCCCCGGACATTCTCATAGAGTCGGGACGTGGTATCACGGCACTGTGCTCGCTCATTATCATCGAGGCGCTTGAGGTACGTTCTGTCTTTCCGCCAGTCAGGGACTATACAATCGAGTCGCTTCAACAGGAACGACAAAAGTGGATCACACGGATAGAGGCAACGAGTACGGCTAAAGAGCTGGTCACAATCTGGAACGAGTTCCACAGTACATTCACAACTTCAACAGGAGAGCTTCGGATAATCCGAGAGAATGAGATGCTTATTGGAGAGCTTGAAACAATAACTCGTCGCCATATAGCAGAGAATTTGGTGCCATCCGGGCAGCTGGCATTCTCTCAAGAATCACTCGTAAGAAGTCTATGGTATCCGGAACATATCGTGATTGGTAACTTTAGCGTTTTTAATGCGATTGGTGATTACGTACTTGTACAACAGCACTTTCCAGCCATTCCAATTGGAGACCTCCATGTTCATCCAGAAACCACAGTTAGGTTGGTGGACATAACATGCGATTCTGATGGTGAGTTCTCACATGTCTTTAGACCATCGAACGAAGCAACATGGTTCACAAGAGACAATCGCCCTTTGACAGTACCAGGTTCAGAATTCGGTCAGGGTATTCCAGTAGGAGTTCTTGATAATGTGAGGGGATCATCTTTCGTGATTGCCCTGACAGGTGCATATCAGGATGTGATTGAGATGGACCACAACCTGCTAGGAGACCTCCCCGATGTCGAGATCACTGTATCTGAAGATGGTGAGTGGTCACTCGAATGGATGGAAGGCGCAGAAACCATGGAAGATATCCTTGAAGAGGTGGGCTATGACATAGCCTCCGATGAGGATCCATACATGTCCAGCAATGGCAACTAGAGATGGGTCGAACCGTCTGGGCCCGACAAGTGCCACTTGTGAAGGCTTAAGACAGGTCAAGCTGGTGATGGGATGATTGCTATGGAGGCTTCCGCGAAAGACAAATTCAATCATGTTATGTCCATGCTGAAAGACCGATTGGTTCTCGTAGCGTTCAGTGGGGGCGTAGACAGCTCCGTATTGGCACTCTTAGCGAAGGAGGCGGCCAAGAAGGTTCAACTCCTCTATGTAGAGAGCCCTCTATCACCTGCTGAAGACTCGGTAGCTGCCAGAGAAGTCGCGGAAGAGATAGGACTAGAGCTACTAACAACAGAGGTTGATCCGTTCGCCAACCCCGAGTTTACTCCAAACCCTGTGGACCGCTGCTATGTCTGCAAGAGCACATTGGTGGGAGAGTGGAAACGAGTGGCAGACGAGGCAGGACTAGAGATTGTCGTTGAGGGTACAACAGTGACTGAACTTAAAGGTCATAGACCAGGGAAACGAGCACTCAGAGAAGGAGGAGTGTCGTCACCATTTCTAGAAGCAGGCCTCGCTAAGGATGAAATACGTGAGTACGCTCAAGAACATGGACTTTCTGTTGCAAAGCGTCCTTCAATGGCCTGTCTGGCTACTAGGATACCCTATGGCATTGACATCACAAGGCAAAGAGTGGAGATGGTGCGCCAGGTTGAGGAGGCGGCAAAGGATATCTTCCAAGTTGAAACCATCAGAGCCAGACACCATGGAGAGCTGGTCAGACTTGAAGTTGGGGCTACTGAACGAGAGAAGCTGTTTGACATCAAGAAGCTGAACGAATTTAATGAGGCGGCTCGCTCGCTTGGTTTCAAGTACATCACTATTGACGTTCAAGGTTACCGAACGGGTTCAATGGATGAAGTTTTTGACTAGGAGCTAGGTAGAGGACACCTCTTCTTCCTTTGCCCACCTCTTGACCATGTCATAAAGCAGTTTAACCTGTTCCAGCGTGAGCTGAGGCAGTCTTGACATGATCAGGTTCCTCATCATCTTTGCGCTGATGTATTCTGCACTAATCTTGCGTGGCTTCTCCGACATTCCCCATCGCCTAACTCATATGCTGCTTGATTGTATATAGTTCCTTAGTTTCATTCTATGCAAACAAGATCCATCTGGGGTCTTGAGAGAAATGTGCATCCAGACTTTGTGACCACGATATCCTCTTCTAGACTCACTTGACCGTAATTCTCAGTTGTAACGTATAGTTCGAGTGTGAAGACATTGCCAGCCTCGACCACGCCCTTTGGAGACTCTCCATATCTCTCCCAGAGTGGTCCAAGAAGCGTTCCACCATCATGGGCCAAGCGGCCAAGTTGATGACCTAGTGCGTGCTGGTATTCCTCGTAGCCATGATCTGTCACATATGTTCTTGCCACTTCATCCACCTCATGACCCTTTCTGCCATGCTTGATGAACGTGGAGGCTTTCTGTATTGCATCACGAACAGTATTGAAGGCGGTAGTGATTTCCTCTGGCACATCACTCTTCGAGCCGAAAAAGAACATCCGCTGAATGTCTGAGCAGTATCCTGTCCACCTCACGCCGAAATCAAAATGAAGAAGGTGCCCAGATTTGATCTTGTTGTCTGTTGGTCCAGAGTGCCCGAACTTCTTATCGGGTCCAGCATCTACTGCAGGATTATGGTCTTCCTGCCATGCACATGTGACCCCATGCTGAAGCATCATATCATGAAAGAATCTGTGGACCTCTTGCTCGGACATGCCAACACGTACGAAAGGCTTGCAGCTGTCGAAGATGGACTCTGTGATATCAACCGCTTTCTGGATGCGATCAATCTCCTCTGGTATCTTCCTTCCACGAAGCCGTCCCACAAGCTCCTCTGCAGATATGAGTGCTGTCTGATATGTGGTTCCCTCCAACAGCTCCTTGAGAAGTATATGCATCCCTACACTCATACCATCTGCCGAAACATCGGTCTTGCTGTAGTTGATTGCTATGCTCTTTGGAGCAAGTCCGTCCAGCTGTGAAAGCAAGTCCTCTCGGATTCCTTTGGTGTACGGAATCACGTGGTCGAAAATGCCAGTATTCTCAACTGCATCTGCATCGAAGTTTCCGACAATCGCTGTCTTCTGACCTTTCTTGGTGTAGAGCAGTGCAGACTGCCAAACCAAGTCATTGCCAAGAATAAGCTTCAGCACAGGGTCGGCCATCTGCGAAGTTTCCCGGACCCAGACCAACCATGCATCAATCCCAAGCTCCTTCAGAATCGCACAAGCTTGCTCGCTTTTTAGTCCCTCGAGATCATGTCTCATCGTCGCGGCACCACTAACTCCGTTCAGTAGTAGAGTAAGCGCGCTTCTTAAGGAATTGCATTGTTGGATATTCTCCCGGAACTATCAAGTATTCCCTTGGTCACCGATTCAGACAGGATTGATAGACAAGGATGCACAAGTCTTGACAGATACGTTCACACTCCGCTTGGAAAGAATCCAACCATCACAGTTGTACATTAGCACAGAGAAACTCGGAGCCATCATGGATATGCTAGAGAACATCGGTGCGAGTGAGATTGAGCCGATCCCGATCAAGGAACTCGATGGAGAACTGATCTCAACTGATGGTCATACAAGGATGTTTGCGATGTATCTCAGGGGATTCCAAGAAGTAGAGGCCGTTTGGGAAGACATTGAGATGGATTGGGAGGCATACCGAATCTTTGTGGCGTGGTGTAAGAATGAAGGGATAACTTGGATCGGACATCTCAAGGAACGTGTGATTGGACCTGACGATTATCAAGTACTCTGGTTGGACCGTTGTAGAGTCATAGATGACAAGCTTGAAGATAAGAGAAATCAAGCAGTTGACAAGGGGCTAGGTTGATGAAACCGATGCCAATGTTTATTAATGTAATATAGTTAAGTGATTCTGAATTAACAATAGTTAGAAGGGACTGAAATGAATGAAGTAACACCCGTCAAGAGCGTAGATTGCGTGGGACTCTACTGCCCTCAGCCGATATTCGAAGCGAAGAAGGGAATAAACAGTATAGAGATAGGCGAGGTTCTTGAGATGTTGGCCGATGATCCCGGCTCAAAAGAAGACATGAAGAGATTCGCAAAGAGGACCGGTCATGAGCTAATCAGCATTGAACACCTTGAGGACGGTGTCATAAGGTTCCTATTCAGAAGACTGAAGTAGAAAATAGAACAGGGGGCTTGGAGGTTCAATGGGAGAACAAATCTATCTGGACTATCAATCAGCAAAACCCGTCGACCCTCGCGTCATCGAGGCGATGATGCCTTTCTTCACGGAGAAGTTTGGCAATCCATACTCACTCCACAAAACCGGAGATGAGGCAACCGATGTACTAGAGGAGAGCAGACGCAAGATTGCAGAATTCGTTAATGCGGACGCAGACGAGATCTTGTTCACGTCCGGTGCTACAGAGTCGATAAACCTCGGCATCATTGGTTACATGATGCGGAACAAGAGAAAAGGCAATCATATCATCATGTCCGAGATCGAGCACATCTCACTACATAACATTGCCAAGTATCTGCAGAGGCAGGGATTCGTGGTCTCGAATGTACCTGTAGACCAGTACGGTCGAATCAGCATATCGAAACTGGAGAAGAGGATCACAGACAAGACACTGATGATCTCCATTGGGTATGCTAGCAATGAGATTGGTACAATCCAGCCGATAGCTGAGATAGGGAAACTAGCAACACAGAAGAGCATTGCATTCCACACTGACGCGGTTGCGGCAGAAGGCCTCGTTGACCTTGATGTCAAGAGAGATGAAATTAGCCTGATGTCGCTCTCTTCCAATGATGTCTACGCCCCCAGAGGACTGGGAGTTCTAGTCATGCGAAAAGGGTTCAGAGTGAACCCGATAATCATCGGAGGCGGCCAAGAGAGGGGTCTCAGGTCTGGCTCTGAAGATATCTCAAGCATAGTTGGCATGGGAGCCGCTGTTGAGATAATGAAGAAAGAGATGCCAACTGAGGTGAAGAGATTCACCTCTTATAGGGACAGACTCATCAGAGAGATAATGGAAACAATTCCAGACACCTATCTTAATGGGCATCCAACTGAGCGTCTCGCGAGCAATGCACACTTCAGATTCGACGGAGTCGAGGGTGAAGCGCTACTACTCTCCTTCAAGGACCTTGGAATCGCAGTTTCCACTGGTTCTGCGTGCTCTTCGAAGACGCTGGAGCCCTCACACACACTGATAGCAACTGGGCTAATACACGAGGAGGCTCATGGTTCTCTACAACTAACTGCTGGAAGATTCAACAGAGAAGAGGACATCGACGGGGTCCTCAAGGCAACCCCAGAGGTACTGAAGCGCCTCAGGGACATGTCACCCGTCTACAAACCAAAGAATAGGTGAAGCACAAATGAAGTCTACAAAGTACTCGGAGAAAGTATTGGATCATTTCAGGAACCCCCGAAATGTTGGGGTTCTTGAAGGGGATGATGTTGCAAGCGGTCGAGTGGGCAATCCCACGTGTGGGGATCTAATGGAAGTTTTCATACAGGTAGAGGACGGCCGGATAGTTGACGCCAAGTTTCGAACGTTTGGCTGTGGTTCAGCAATAGCCACGAGCAGCATGACTACCGAGATGGTCATTGGATTAACGCTTGAGGAGGCGCTGCAAATCACTCGAGATGATGTCGCAGATGAACTTGACGGACTCCCACCGATTAAGATGCACTGCTCGAACCTTGCGGCTGATGCGCTTCATATGGCTATCAAGAACTACATGACAAGGGGAATCAAGTCCAGAGTGCCAGATGGAGAAGGCGAAACTTTTGACGCGAGCTGTCTTATTGGACTTGATGAATACACTGACAAGGGAGTCTATCTCTCAGTTGACGATAGTGATTCCTTTGAGAATCAGAGGATTCTTGTACTACACACAGGCGACGAGTCAATTGACGCAGCTTTAGAACTTACTAGCGTTACAGACCGAGTCGTATTATTGTCAGCGGCAAAGGACATCATTACTACAGACGATTTGCTGGAGGAGCTGGACACTTCTAGCGTGAAGGTCATAACCCAAGGAAGGTTGCTTGAAATCCGTGGAGAGTTCGAGGTTGAGAAGGTCCTTATCCACAACATTGAGGAAGACGAGGACTACGAACTATTTGTGGATGCAGTTGTGATAATTGAGTGACCCACTCTATTTCCTCTTGTTTCCTTGAATCCTGTATGTGCTTCCCGCCAAAGCTTGAGGGCGCCGAGAGTCATCTGTCTTTTCGGCGCGCTTTGTTTCCAGTAACTAATGCTCTTAAGTGAGGGTAAGGGTGAATCGTTGTAACAGACAACGTAAAACAGGTACATGCTATGACCGTGCTTCAGAATTCATTGCGTGAAAATGTAGCCAGATTCTATTCGGGCAATCGAGGGCTCTGGGATGAAATCGGGAGTCACTTCAAGGACCCAGAAACATATCTTCATGAATTCAAGCTCAGGTATCCTGAGGTGTCAATGGATTTAGCACTCGGTCGCCGCGGGCTCAACTTCGCACTGAACAAGACACGGCCTATGCATAGATGGTCATCATATCTGGAGGGTTTCTCGGAAGCCTTCGTCGATGAAACCATCAAGCAATTCAGGTTGAAACCAGGCAATCTCGTTCTTGACCCCTTTGCCGGGTCAGGGACTGTGAACGTCTGTGCGAAGATGCAAGGAATAGATTCCATTGGTATAGAGATTGGCCCAACTGTGTTCAGAATCCTCAATGCAAAGGTCTCTTGGCACACTGACCCGAAAGAGATACTCTCCAAGTTCAAGGAGATGACCTTCTCAGGACCCGCAAGGATTCAACCGCCCGTCTTCTTGGACACTGAAAGGCAATTCCAGCCTCAGGTTCTGGAGAGAATCTTGATAATCAAGGAGCAAGTGCAAAGCATCCAAGACCCGGAGATCAGGCAGTTCTTCGAGATTGCTTTCATGTCGATTCTTCTTCCCTGCAGCAATCTGAAACGGTCACCATCAATTGGCTACATCCGAGAGAAGAGAGAAGTAAGTCCGATGCTTCCTTTGTGCCTCTTTGAAGAGAAGGTTGGGCAGATTGTTGAGGACCTTCATTACGTTAGAGAGAAAGTGGAGAAACCGGGAACCTGCGATATCTACAACGTGGACTCGAAGGAGTTTGAGATAGGAAACCTCCACAAAGTAGATGCTGTCATAACATCGCCGCCGTACTTGAACTCATTCGACTATGTAGGTAACTACAAGCTAGAGATTGGCTGGATGGATGACGCTGAGTCTACAGGGGAGCTTCGGGAATTAAGAGACAGGATGGTCTTGTGCGACAATGTGTCCAGAACCATGATTCGTGAGTATTCTACGAAGCCGCGTATTCTTGATATTGATTGGATTGACTATGTGACCGCGGCAGTAAGACCAAGGATGAAAGAGCGACTCGGCATCAGGCGTAGTGATTATCCCATTCTCATTCGTAAGTATTTCGACGACATCTTTCAGGTTCTTACGAAAATGTATGAGGCCATGCGAAAAGGTGGAGAGGTTGCGTGGGTGGTTGGTGATTCGTTAATCCTTGACGTCTACATACCCACAGACCTCATTACAATGATAGTAGCGAAAGCAGTGGGATTCCAGCTGGTCCGAGTAGAGATTGACAGGGTAAGAAGATCCGGGATAAGGCGAACCTTCATCTTGAGAGAGAGCATTCTATACTTCAAGAAATGACAAAGGAGATACAGGATATGCCTGAGTGGAGAGAAGCGCAGCGTGATGATCATGGATTCCCAATGAAGAAAGATGGAGAGATGTCTTCTGAAGAAAAACTGATTTACTTGCTGGAAGAGATAGTTGCTCTCCACCAGAGAGTCAAGTCAATTGAGAGCACCCTTCAGCAACTTCTTGAATCCTATAATAACTCTAGATAATCAACTTCGACATCCTATTCAATAGAAATGCTCCAGCACCCATGTCAACCATGAAACTCAAGTTTCTGATCATAAGAAATTCCGGCACAAGTATGCCTATTGATCCCAATACAACATACAATGCTACAAAGATGACTAGGAGCAGCTTGTACCTCTTGATTCTTGGTGGATCATTAATGGTTACAACAAGCATGATGATGAAGATGAAACCGGCCATATAGCTGGAAATATCCTTGACAAAGGTGAAGGTCCATAGATTCGCAAAGACCAGAGGATCAGGAGCCCATCCATTTGGAACACCATTGTAGAGAGCTACATGAAGTGCATTCTCAATCAAATCACAGAATCCTGTTGTGAGTCCCAAGGCAAATCCTAGCTTTGGAAAGAATGTATCCCGTTCCTTTGTGAGTAGAAACATGCCATAGAAGAGAGCCATATACCCGATGATGAAGAAGTTATCAAAGACTAGACCAACTAGACGCATCTGTACGTCCGCAGACGAGATGCTCGTCAGTTCATCAATGATAACTTGTGGATCTATGGCATTATGAAATTGACCACCGTCCGGATTGAGAATCGTTCCTGCTGCCATCCCGATTGTCATCAAGAATCCCATGAAGACAAAAATCGCCGCAACACTCAACCGGGAGCTAATGTTTTCAGACATTGAGAAATCACCTCAAACCTTGTTCAATTTACATGCAACGGATTTGGCACCTAATAACTGGTTTGAGAGTCTTAGCAAAATAATACATAGGTAGAAGAAGGAACGTCAGACTGAGTAGTGATGGACGATTTCCTAGAATAGTCCAAGCACGGTGGCAGAAATGAGTGATTATCGTGTGATTCTGGCCAACGACAAAGAACAGGAAAAAAAAGTGGCCAGGCTTGTTGACCGTATCGGCCGATGTATTGAGAAACTGGGTGAGTATCATCTTGATGACAGCTCGCCTCCACGTTTGGTCGATCTGCTTCGCGACTGCGCCGAGCGAACTGGAAGAAAGTCGCTTTTCGTAATGGATGATGAATTTGATCTTTTCGAGCAACCTCCCAAAACGCTTCTGATCCCTAACTGCAAAGAGAGTAGTATAATGACAGCAATCTCTGTGGCCAAGAGATGTCACGCCGAGGGGAACCAGATAGATACTTTAATTTTTGTCACGGACTCTCCCAAGAGAACCACATCCGAGAATCTAGAACTGGCTTGGGAGCTAGCAGATGACTATGGGGTGAAAGCCATTGCACTTCTTCCACTTGTGAAAGAGGTGATTACGCGGTGGAGAGCATACAAGGGTTAGCGCAATGGATTCACACCTAAATCAATGCGTGAATCTGTGACTGTTGATATCTTCTTCATTAGACCAAATACAGTGAGTCAACTCATATTTCGTTTCCCGGTTTCAGGGATGAAGAGGATCAGCACCATTGCTATCACCATGACGATGAAGAGATACAAGATGGAATAGAAGTACGACGAACCGACTCTCAGCAATTCCAGGATTATTGATCCCATGAATCCGCCCAAATTCCCAAACCAGAATGCCAGACCCGCGCTTGCTCCCGAAAGCTGTGGTCCAACAGAATCAAGCTCTTCAAGTGTAGAAAGCGCTACAGGCATCACTGCAATCAAGAAGAAGCCCAGTATTGCCGATATCAAATATGTGAACAAGAGCACGGTACTTGTTCCTAATAGTAGAATTGCTCCTGCGCCAACTGCCAATGCAACAATGAAGAATGGCTTTCTCTTCTGAATCTTATCTGAGATGCTTGGAAGGATGACAGCTCCGGCAATCCCGAATAACAGAAGGAGAATCATGGTTATAGCTGGGCTTCCAAAACCTGCTGTGACCGGAAGTCCTAGACTCAAGAGCAGCTCCTCAAGAATTGCTGTTATTCCAATGAAAGCTCCAAAACCAGCGAAGAATCCGAAGGAAATAATCCAGACATTTCTGTCCCTTAACATTCCCCGCATGCTGGGTTTCTCAATGACAACATCCTCAACATCTGGAGGGTGCGGAGGCTTATTTCTCGCTATGGCGAAGAAGGCTATTGTGAGCACAGCAGCGAGTATTGCGTTAAGAGAGAGTATAGACTCAAGGTTGATTTGAGCTGCTGCTACAGTGTAGCCCGGGTCGCCATAGAGAGGAGTGTTCCACAAGATCATGCTTAGAGCTGTACCCAAGAGCATGCCCAACAGCATGAACAGTGTGCTTACGCCTGTAGACAGTGCACGCTCGTTCTTAGGAAACCAGTTAACACTCAAGCGTGTGATACAGTTCTGGACCATGACTGAACCTATCGAGAGACCGAACTGACACAGAAAGATCATCATGAAGTCGTTTATCACGAAAATCCTCAGAGTTCCGAATAGTGTCTGAAGGATTGCACCGGAGCCAGCCACGATTACGAGTCCTTTCCGGTCAGCTAGCATCCCTATGGGAATTGAGAGAATGATGAACGCTAATGGCTGCGATGCCGTGAGCAATACAACGCCCGGGTCGCCGGCGGCAAGACCAAGTACTGGTGTCACCTCGTTACGAATCAGTGAGAAGACCAGCCACATCATCTGCCCTATCATAAAAACGAAACCAAAGACCAAGAGTACTGCCCAGCGGTAGGTGTAGACTCGAACTTCCTCAGACACTAGAACCACCATCGTCTTGCTCAGAAAGAACAATTCCATTATGTTACAACAGCATCTAAAATCAGTTCCGATGTTCATTCTGAAGCGAGACAAGGATTCAGTGAAGAACTAGCAATAGATTCATCTTGCCTCTGTGAGTATTCAATCAAGAAATCCAATGCCGTCAGGTCTGAGTAACAGTGGCAATGAGGGGTTTCTAGAATCGGTTGAAGCCGGTGACTCAAGGATCTATCATGAGGAAACTGATTATGCTAGCCTTCGGCGTCTCGCTCC
>JAUVHR010000313.1 GCA_030593165.1 Candidatus Thorarchaeota archaeon | reverse complement strand
GGAACGGAAGGAAAAGGGGTATCGCCAGTTCTACAGCGATTCATCTTTTGACCTTGGGAATCTTGAGTCCTATGAGCAGTATATTGAAGCAGTTGGGACAGTGGTTGACAAAACATCTCCATTTCTTGTTCAAGGAGCATACCTAACTGTAGTGGTGCAGAACATGCGTGACATTGATGGCACGCTCAGGCCAATTGCATGGGACATAGCAAGAAGACTCTCTGCCACATTCGATTTGCGACAAGAACAGATCTGGTGCCAAGACAACAAACGTTTGGGTTGCTGGGGATTTCCAACGACATACGTTTCCAACGTCCATCATCACTACTGTCTTGTCTTTCAGAAACCTTGAGTACAATGCCATTTAGTACGATTCTTAAAGAAACGTCACCGAGGGGAGTTCATGAATCTCCATCTGCGTGAATTACATTTGGATGACAAACCTGCTGTGGTTGAGCTTTGTTCTAAGGTCTGGGAAAACGACTATGTTCCGGATCGATTTGTAAGCTGGATGGAAGACCCGCTTTGGCTCCCAATTGGCTGTTACGAAGATGGAGCTCTGGTTGGCATTGCCGCCCTTCAGAAGGTTGAGGGTACCGACATTGGATGGGTCAAGGCTCTCAGAGTCAATGAGGAATCCAGGAACCGACACATTGGTTCGCGAATAGTTGAGTCTATGATTGAGCATGCACCCAATCTGGGTGTCAGAACCCTATGGTACGCAACCAGCAGTCGCAATGCTTCCTCAATGGCTCTAGCTGAGCGAATGGGTTTTGCACTTGTTAATCAGGTTGGGTACCTGCGCCTATATCGTCCCTTTCCTCCACATCCAAAGCCTAGCCCCAATTATCATCCATTGATAATTGATGCAAGCAGATTGGCGGTCATTCTCTCAGAAACACCAGAGCTTGTAGGCGCGTCAACAATCCCATTGGCTTGGGAGTTCGACCATGTCAATCCCGATGGACTTGCGCGACTCAGTAAAAGGGCGGAGTTCAAGGCCATGATTGCAGAAGATGGAGTAACCAAGGGCCTATACTACAGGTATGATCGAGAACGCCGAGGAATCAAGACAGCAGCCTATGGCATATTCAGCAATGATAGGACCGTCTTCGTAGACATGATAGCGAGGATACTTGACGAGATTCAAGATTCGGATGCCGACAGAGCGGTTTTCTTCTTGGGCAGGAATGCTCATGAGTGGATTGAATACACTCTACCCATTCCCGAAGAGTACGTTGGGCGCAAGTTCATTCTGTACGAGCTCAGTCTTGCAAGCTAGTCAGTGGTTACTCGTTGTCCTCGAATTCTTCAAGAATCGAAGTGGTAGGTGCAAAAGAGAATGGTTCGAGGTCTCTCGACTCAAGCTCTATTCCCTCGATTTTTGCCACCTGTTTTCTTAGAGTATATGACTTGGCTCCGTCCCAGTGTAGGTATGCACTGAGGTCTCTTGAGAACTCTCCTTGGTATCGACCACAGTGTCCACCACAGAACACCTTGTCGTTACGAATGACAAGCGTACTCTCACACCATTTACATGTCGCTTCTGTTCCATAGGCATGTATCTTTCCTTCAACCAGGCGTGCAAAGAAGACTGTTCCATCGAAGTTGCAGACCGCCCACTCCTCTCCCTCATCTGTGATCTTGCGCCATATCTGACCAATTGGAAGCTCGGGCTCCATACTGAGTCTCTTCGGAATTGGGTCTTCATCGGAGTCCTCATCGAAGTCCACAAGCCTGGTCTGTACTGTACGCCTGCGGCTCATGTGCTAATGTACTGATAGGGATTGATAAGCTCCTATATTGAGAGGGCATCCACCAGCCCAAGCAAGTAAATATCAACCACTTTCTTCTTGCTAATCGTGTCAATGAGTGGAGTCGCGCTTAGCTTACCTGCAATCTCGCCGACCATAACTCCTGATTCTCCCTTGAAGAAACAATCAACAGCATGCGCCCCCAGTTTGGTTGCGAGAACCCTGTCAAAGTGGGATGGATTGCCTCCTCGTTGGATGTAGCCGAGAACACTGATTCTGCAATCCTCAACTATCTTCCCTGATAGCTTCCTCTTGATTTCTGCAGCATCTCCTTCTTCGTCTCCTTCTGCCACAACAATGAATGCAAATGTCTTTCCACGTCTCTTTCCGGCATTGATTTTTGCTGCAACGTCCTCAATGTCTGTGGTTGTTTCTGGGATGATAATGATCTCTGCACCGCATGCGATTCCTACGTGAGTGGCAATTGCACCTGAGTCACGTCCCATTACTTCAATCAGAAAGACCCTGTCAAATGATTGAGCAGTGTCGCGAATCTTGTCAATCGCTTCTACGGCGTTGTTCACTGCGGTGTCGAACCCAATCGAGTAGTCTGTGCCGTATACGTCATTGTCAATGGTTCCGGGAATACCGATAATCTGTCCTTCCCAGTATCTCTGAAGCTTCGTCATCCCGTGCATGGTTCCGTTTCCACCAAGAGCAAATAAGCCAGTGAAGCCTTCTTCTTTGAGAATCCGGGCCGCCTTTTTTTGGCCTTCCTCTTCTCGAAACTCCTCCGAGCGACCTGTCGTGAGACAAGTACCTCCTCTGTGAACGATGTTCGAGACCGACCTTGCTTTCATTTGCTCGAACCTTTTGTCTAGGAGACCTTGGAGACCACCGTAGATACCGTATATATCCAGACCTCTGGCAATCCCAATTCGCACAATTGCCCTGATACACGCATTCATGCCGGGCGAGTCTCCTCCGCTTGTAAGCACTCCTACTTTCATGTCAGTTGCTAGAGCACGCCATCAAATAAAGAAACCGACGCTTGCTAGGATTACGTACCGCTCACGATGGTCGTTTTGGAGATTCGAAGTTAACTACTAATGACTCAATTGATTCTCCCAGGACTTTGGGGACAAGGGTACCCAAATCATGTTTGCTTGCTTTAATCAGGTGCGGGATGTTGCTTGGTGCAAACCCCATTATTCGTGTTAGTACAGAGTCAACAGAAACAGGCTGATACCCCACAATGACCGCATCTAACTTCCTCGTCTTGGGACCATTCCACCCCTCAACACCATATCTCCCATCGATTATCAAGAGGTCCGGTTCAATGAAACGATTCATGTCAACGATAACATCATCGATACGACTATGATAGAAGCTCATGTCCTTTCTGGGCAAGAGCCCGAACTGATTTTTCAGACTTCCAGTTAGAAAGGTTGATTCATGTGTTTTAGCTATTGCTACCGAGATGTAGTAATGGGGCTCAGCCAGAAGTGCTGGAATTTCTAAAGTATCAAAATACGCACCTTGGAGGTCAATCTTAACGCATTTCGCTTTACTCAGATTGACAAGAGATATGTCATACCCTATGCTCTTCTTTTCGGTCACTAGATCTGCGAATCCAAATTTCTTGAAAGCTTCTTCTGTGAATTTGCTCTGACTATCCGATTCGATGATCTTAATCGATAATTCTTCATTCTCTTTGAGGAGTAGATCAATGCAAGCATCTACGGTTTTCACATCTGTTACTGAATGACCTGTTGCATCTGAAATAGTGCAGATATTGGGTTTTATCAGCACTGGAGATTTAAGGTCACGAAATCCTCCGATTAGATTTAGTCCTTCTTCAATTGATTCTCCAATGTCCTGTTTGTATCTCACAAGAGCAACGGAATCCATAGATGACCACGTCAGAGATTGTGGTTCATAACTGCTCTTAAAGCCCGTGGTAGCGATCAGGGAGTAGAATAGCCATTAATCTAGATCTGGTTAGGATTGCTTTTCGCTGAAGAAGACGAGGTAATCAGTTCCTGGTACGTCTTTGTCCTGTCTTCTTAGGATTCTTGCCAAATGCCCTCTATGATGAGTAGTATGCAGAATGTACTGCAACGAAAAATCGATTTTATTGAGCGTAAATGGCCACTCAGAAACATGAGGTACAGTCACTGTTCCTTCTGGATCGCTCTTCATCAAATCAGCAAGTCGATTCTCGAGTTCATGCCATCGCTGCAGCAGCTGTTTTTTGGTATAACTTGCGACTCTCGCGAACATCGTATTCACGTCCCCGCCCTCCATGAGAAGAAAACAGTACTCAAGAGCATGAACGATATGAGTACATATGTCGTTCACATTGGTCCCGTCCACATCTTGTGAGAATTCTACATCATTCAGTGTTGCGAGGATTCCTCGCATCTTTTCTCCGGCCCAAACTTGGTAGTCTGCTAGATTACTTATAACCATACATAACAACTCCTTACACCAATCGCTTCGTACGTAGGAACAGTAGCAGCGGCAGTGTAATAAGGAAGCTGACCATGATGACAATAGCAAATGCCAAGGGGTCGTCCTCAAGTGGAAGACCCACGTTCATTCCGTAGATGCTCGCAATCAGAGTTGGGACACTGACTAGTAGCGAGATCGAGGTCAATGTCTTCATGACCTGATTCAAATTGTGTCCAACTATGGTATCGTATGCTTCCATTGCATTGTCAATGAGCTCTCTGTAGATTGCGCTGAGTTCCATTTGCTGTTGAAG
>JAUVHR010000163.1 GCA_030593165.1 Candidatus Thorarchaeota archaeon | reverse complement strand
GGTTTCTTCATGGGCATGGCCCTAGCGATAGAGCTCTGGTTCCTCTACCACCAGTCTGCAGAGCTCATGACGGAGGGAGAATGGCATATACTGGCTGTGTATTTGGTTCTCATACCTGTGACGCTCCTATTACCCTACTATGCTGTGTGGCAGCGGAAGCAAGTCGAAAATGTGTTGGGCGGAGCTGAGTAAGTACCGATTCATCATCCTGGACATCCGCCCTCCACAGATGCGGTAGGCGTAACTGAGTATTTGGCGATTTGGAGGATGATTTAAGATGAGAAACCTGTCAGCCCCCAAGAACATACCTGGTCATCACTGACAAGGGGCGACGTGTGGCGCAGAAGATCAGGGAGATTCAGGAGATCCTCGAGAAGGACTAGCGGATGAACCAGGTGCGAAGGCGCACCTCAGCAGCCTCGTCCATCTCGACCTCGAGAGCCTTCTTCACTCTCCTGGAGAGAGCTTCGACATCCTTGCCCTCGGACATCGTTCTAATGACAAGCTCATCAATAGCGCTCAGAGTGTCTATGCGTACCTGATTGGCAATCCGCAGTAGCTCCTCAAAGTCTACGGTCGACCGTTTTGTGCTCAACTTAGTTCATCAGTCCGCAGACCCTCACCGCGCTATTTAGCCTCATAGTGAGAGTTGGATACGTAGAGACTTCTGTTAAGTAGACATTTCGATGAATCAGAGGATGTGAGGATATGAAAGGACGTTATGTGAGTATCGGAGCTCTTGTGCTAACGGTCTTGCTGGTTAACTTGTTCCCCTCGGGTCTGCTTCATGTTTTGTTCGGTCAGGGTACTGCTTTTTTTTGGGGACAACCATACGTAGAATACTTTCTAATCTTTATTGTGTTGCCTGGAGGCATTTGTCTAGAGATAGTAGACTTTGTTCGGGGAAGGCAGACTGTAAAGAAGGACTATTCACCAGAGGCACTCGGGGAAAAGATTGTCACGGAGAGGATTCTTGTTATCTGTCCCTTCTGTGGGGCGAAGACAGAACAGGGTCTTCTCAAGTGTCAGAATTGTCATGCTGACCTTTGAACCTCTCACATTCCACATGTAAAATTGGCGCGCGCCAACAAGGAATGATTTACCAACCCGAAATTAAGGCAGATAAACAGAAGCCTCTCAAACATCATTGATTCTTTAGTTGTCCTAAGGACGAAATTAATAACAAGCACACCCTTTCAAGAAGAGCTAGGAGGAATGTAATGTCTTCTCTTCATATAGTTGGCTTTGGGAAACAACCCAATCATAAGATAAAAGCTCGAATACATTGGATTCCTTCATTTCCCAAATCACCAATAGATATCGAACCTGAGGATGTGGTAGTCCTAAATCTGAATGAAGTTCATGATGTCATAGAATTCAAGGTGATTATTGATCTGTTGAACTTCATTCGTCAATATGGTGGTGTTCTTGTTGGTATTTCCGGACCGAATATCAATATTACTTCAAATAAACGCCGTCATGATTTCTTACCTTTCCCGGGTTATTCACTAGAAGGGATACATACATTTGATTCTATATTTTTTGAACCACATTCTACAGCTCCAGATTGGGTTCAATTCTTCTTGAATTGTACGCGTAGGGATCTGATTGCTCCTGTATATTTCAAAAGGATACCAAAAGGAGTACATACTCTGATAGGAAGTCATGGCGATACTGTTGGATTCAGTTATCAATATGAAAAAGGGAAAATTCTGATTCTCCCTTCAATAAAATCAATAATCTATGGTGAAACAACATCTTCAGCAAAGGACTCACTAGCAGGATTCCTTCGTTGTCTATATAATAATATTCTACTACAATATATGGAGCCATCAAACCCACCTCCTGAATGGCTCGACTCAATAGTAGTTCGAAATGAAGAGGAGCTAAAGATTCAGTATGACACTTTAGGCAAGGAAATCCAAAGAATTAGGGAAGAGAAGACTATTCTGGTGGATGATGGGCATACTCTAACTCGAAAAGTCGCATCTCACCTTGACTGGCTTGGTTTCCAAACAGTGGAAAAGGAGATTGAAGGGAAACAAGATATCGAAATTTCAGATGACAATTTCAAAGGAGTGGTTGAGTGTTCAGGATCGGTAAAACATATCAAAATTGATAAACTTCGCCAATTGATGGATTATGCAATCGAACAAGGAGTAAAAGGAATAATCATCGGAAACCCATGGAGAGAGAAACATCCCAATAGTCGCGAAATATCTGAGGCATTCACAGAGCCAGTAGTAAGAAGAGCAGAAGCTCAGGATATCTGTCTCGTTACAGTTCCACATCTCTACCGAGTGTGTTTAGATATTCACGCTGATGAGAAAAAGAAAGTTCGTGACTCATTAAAAGGATGTAAAGGTCTATGGCAATATCCTGCTAAAGATTGGTGAGAGGGTTTGCAAAAATACTCCTAGTGTAGAAGTTTCCCAACCCCAACTTAAGAATACTTTGAGCTGCGAGAGTTGGCGCGCGCCAACTTTTCAGGGGGCAAGAACGAGCAGGGTATCTTGAAGTGCAGGGCCTGCGGTGCTGACCTTTGAACCTCAGACTTTCCACGTGGAAAGGGTATGGACATGTGGTCTGAGGTGAGTATCACTTCAATAACAGTACTGAAAGAATATCTAGGAGGTGTGACGCAAGGAGGTGTGGCGCAAGCAGCATGGGTTTCATCCCTCCAATGGCTTCCTTATATGGAAGTTACAGCATGTATCATGCCAACCATAGAGTCCGTTCATAGAGTTGGAGCGGCGAGATTCGTAAGGATCTCCTGAAACCGGGCGTGGTAAAATGCCTACTCGAGAGCGTGTTACTGAAAGATATTGGACTGTGTGTTGGGCATGGTTACTTGGGAGTCCTGTTTCAGTATTAGAGTCGTAAATGGAGGAAACATTCTTGCTATCTAGTGGAAAGTGTGGTGCTGTTATATTAGCAATCCTGCTAATGCCTGTTACTCACGTGCTCTGTATCTCATCAGCACCCGAATCCCAGATTCCTGAGAGCTTTGAAGCAAATCGATGTATAACAGATAAAGAGAGTCATGAACAACGAGTCGGTAATGCTCTATTGTCTGAACGAAATTATCACAGACCAACTCAAGTAATAGATAATGAGAGTCATCATCTGGGAACTCCAGCAAGACCATGTTTCGAAGGTATAGGAACCATTTTTGAGGTGACAAGTAGCCTGTATCTGAACATTACATTACATAGTGGCAATTTGGTCCAGGTTCGTCTTGAATCAAAACCAAGAGTTGTGAGCTATACTATCAAGCGTATCGAATCAGTGGAAACCACAGTCATTTCTATCAGGGGCTTTGTTCCAAAGGCAGAGTATTACCTATACCAGGACGGACGTTTCCAAGAGAGTTTCGCTTCTGACGACAATGGTGTCTACACCTACTTGCAGGATCTATCAAGGTGGCATCATGTCTACATCCTCGAAACACCATCTACAATCTACATTAGGTCTGATGGGAGTGTCGATCCAGTAAGTGCTCCAATAACAAGGATGGGAAGTACCTATGCTTTCACTAGCGATATATCCGAGGCCATTGTTGTTGAAGCAGATGACATAACAGTAAGTGGAGCGGGTTATACTCTGCAGGGCCCAGGGAGTAACTGGGGATTCTATCTCTTCATGAGAAATAACGTCACCATCGTGAATGTCACAATTTCATATTGGACAGCTGGTGTTTTGATGATGACATGCACAGAGTGTATGTTGGAATCCATCGACTTGCTGGCGAACGAAGATGGGGCTGTATTAGAATGTGGGTCAAACCTAAATCAAGTCATTTACAATGCTGCTTTCAACAACACGCGAGGATTCGTCATAGAGCTTGATTCAAACAACAACTATGTGTCCAACAATGATGCCCGTTTGAATGATTATGGGTTCTATATCGAAGCAAGTGCGGGGAATGAGTTAACACTTAACCTCGCTGAGGATAACAAACGCGAGGGATTCTACTTGCTAGATAGTCAGTTCAACAACGTGACATTCTGTACATCAAATGATAATGATGGAGCAGGGATACTTCTTAATACTGGCGGCAACAACTCAATTGTTTCCTGCAATATCACAGGCAATAGATACTATGGTGTATATCTTTCGCATAGCTCGGATAATGATATTATCGACAATTGGGTGATAGACAATCGCCAAGGCATTGTCGTAGATTTTGTGTCCAATAGTAACTTTCTACTTGACAATGTTGCGATGAACCAGCAAGTAGATTTCGAAGTTTCATTCGATTCCAATGCAAATCACCTTTCATATAATACTGCGGCACATGGTAGTGGCACTGGTTTCGGGATTCGATCTTGTTCACAAAATGTCCTCATAGAGAACACAGCATATGACAAAACCTATGGATTCTACCTCGATTATGATGCAACCCATAACACACTCTCAAACAATGATGCACATGATAATGATAAAGTAGGATTCCTTCTGAAGAATAGTGATTACAATCTGCTCACTGAGAATAGTGCTGACAACAATTGCTGGGACGGGTTCAGACTTGAATCTAGTTGCTATAATGAGCTATCTGAGAATGATGCGTCAAATTCGGACTACGGATTTTACATAGTTTCCGATTCTGATAGCAACCTTCTATCAAGCAACACGGCACAATTTGCCATCTATGGTTTCTACATCCTTCAGAGTTCTGAGAATTCCCTAGTTGGCAACTATGGAAAGGCTTCCTGCAGCGGATTTACCCTAATAGGATGCTCTTCAAATAATCTAACTGATAATACAGGAGCATATAACTCAGGTTCTGGCTTCCTACTTTGGCAGGCATCTGAAAACCTACTTGAAAATAACGAAGCATTTCGGAACCACTTCATTGGCGTGTATTTGGAATCGAGTGATTCAAACAACTTGACAAAGAACACTGTTCATACAAATGATTATGGGGTCTATCTAAATATCAGTGACCAGAACCGTTGCTGGCAAAACAACGTATCATTCAATGACGAGAATGGTATTCATTTGAACTCGTCAAGTGAGAACACCTTCTCCTATAACATCGTGGAAACAAACTGGTGGTATGGTTTCTTAATGTGGTATTCTAACTACAATTGCTTCTTCCAGAATCACATTACAGATCATGTAACGGGAGTTTATCTTATTCACAGCAACATTAACAACTTCTTAGCTGATACACTGCCTCATAATTTGTGGGGTTATGATTTGTTGCATTGCAGTAATAACACATTTTCATTTTGCAAACTTTCTAACACGCATTACGATGCATTTAGACTTGCATCAAGTTCACACAACGTAATTCGAGGCAACGCCATCTTAGAAAGCTGGAGTGCAGGAATACATCTTAGCGAGAGTTCAATGAATAGAATCCTTGGCAACAATGTGTCCAATGGCTACTGGAGAGGCATTGTCATTGCTGAATCTTCAAATTACAATGTCCTGTTTGGCAATACCATCGAAAGCAATCCAGAGGGCATCAGAATTGAGGATGCTCAGTCTAATCAGATATTTCACAATAATATTGTTGACAATGAGGTTCAAGCAGTAGATACAAATCCATCAAGCAACGATTGGCATCATCCGGTGCTTCTTGAAGGAAATTACTGGTCAAATTATCTAGGCGAAGATGACGGCAGTGGAAACGATAAACACAATATTAGAGGAGATGCAATAGGAGACACGATGATACCTTGGCCAAATACCAACTTCGACTTCTATCCACTCATGTACCCCGTGCTATTCACTCCGGCGGATTTGGATGTCGCTGTCAGCGATGAGCTTACTGGTATTAGGATAGAGTACGAGGAGGTTCAGTGTGATGGTGTGACACGTGTATATCCCGTTCTGCCCGAACCACAACCCCCGAGTGGTTTCAAAGTTGGGGAACAGTATTATGAGATTACCACCACAGCCTGTCTTCCTGAATCCAGTACTATTCAGATTGCCATTCCCTACGATGAGAGCCAAGTGACTGGGAATGAGGCAGATCTAAAGCTATACCACTACGATTCCGCTACTGGTTGGGTTGATGTGACGTCGTCGGTTGATACTACTAATAATGTCATCTATGGAGAGGTAAGTACGCTATCACTCTTTGGAGTGTTCGAGCAGGTCCCATCGGATTGTCAAACGTTCATTATTATAATTGGAGTTGTCAGTGTCATAGTCATATCATTGGTAATTGTTTACAAACGGCGGAGATAATAGTCTAGCTCATATGATCGTATCTATGCATGTTCCTCATCGTTCCAGAAAACAAGGCATCACTGACAAGGGGCGACGTGTGGCGCAGAAGATCAGGGAGATTCAGGAGATCCTCGAGAAGGACTAGCGGATGAACCATGTACGAAGGCGCGTTTCAGCAGCCTCGTCCATCTCGACCTCGAGAGCCTTCTTCACTCTCCTGGAGAGGGCCTTGACGTCCTTGCCCTCGGACATCGTTCGAATGACAAGCTCATCAATAGCACTCAGAGTGTCTATGCGCACCTGATTGGCAACCCGCCGTAGCTCCTCGAAGTCTACGGTCGGTCTTCTTGTTCTCAACGTAGTTCTTCAGACAGCAGTCCCGCACCGCGCTATTTAGCCTCATTGTGACAGCAAGACACATTACACACCTGCTGGAATGTCAATAATGAGGTTTTTCAAATGAATAAATGGAATTACTGGCAGATGTTCGTCATTATAGGTGGAGTGTTTGGGCTATGCATGATTCCTATCTTAGATGTGGCGGTGTATTGGTTGATAAATCTCACACCCGCATACTATGCTCATAGTCCCGATCTACTGATAGAAACCCTTCTCACGCTCGCCCAAATAGGCATGATAGTGAAGTATCTGCTTATTACAGTAGGGCTTGTGGCCCTCGTCGGATGGTTCTTGATCAGTGCCCCATCAATAAAGGCACAGACACCAGAATAGCACCTCTACCTTCAATTACTTCCATCTCATCCCGTAGTCTGTCACCGCGCTATTTAGCCTCATGTTGAGAATTCAGTACGTAGAGACTTCCATTAAATGAGAGTTTCCGCTCGTTAGAGGAGATATGATCATATGGGACAGGCAAGAATGAAAGAGAATGATTATTGTCCCCATTGTTCCCTCGACCCAGAGCGAGATACAAGCATCGCACGCTCGCCACCGATTGTGTATAAGACAAAATGGCCTGACAAATTCTCGTGTCATGTCTGCTGGAATATCTACGATAAGAACGGGAAGAAAGTCTGGAACATGAAGGAAGATGGAAATCCGCCGGAATGGTGGT
>JAUVHR010000306.1 GCA_030593165.1 Candidatus Thorarchaeota archaeon | reverse complement strand
AACATGCAGTGGCGGCCACAGATTCATAAACAGTTCACCTTTGAGAAGAATCACTTGGGGAGTCCGCTGTAAATCTGGTTCGCACCAAAGCGTTACCGTTAAGAAGCCTTTCATACAATAACCCAAGAAGAAGTGCAGAGTGAAGGAACATGGCACAATTCTCAAATCAACCATATCCGCTTGACCAGATTATCGATGTTGCTGCAGGGCGAACCCGGGCAGAGACCGTTCTCAAGAATGCTAGAGTTGTGAACATCTTTGCTGGAGAGATAATCGAAGGTGATGTCGCGATACATCGAGGTTTCATTGCTGGCGTTGGGAAATATGAGGGGACCAGCGTAATCGATCTTAAGGGACAATATGTTACTCCATCATTCATCGATGGACATGTTCATGTCGAGTCCTCTATGGTCATGCCCTTACAGTATGCCCGAGCTGTTGTACCTCGCGGAACTGGGGCAGTGGTTGCAGATCCTCACGAGATAGCAAACGTTCTCGGAATGGAAGGAATCATGTTCATGTCAAAGAGTGCCAGAGGTGGCCCCATGGACTTCTATATCATGGTCTCGTCGTGTGTGCCTTCCTCAGACTTGGAGACCAATGGTGTCACCATGGACTTCCTTGATATCAGGCCGCTAATGACTGAGCATTATGTACTTGGTCTTGCAGAAGTCATGAATTATCCAGGTGTCATCTACCGCGACCCTGCAGTTCTAGACAAGATTCGCGTTGCACTGGAACATAACAAGCGTATCGACGGACATGCACCGGGAATCACCGGTCTCGATCTCAACGCGTATGCTGCTGCAAGAATCACATCAGATCATGAATGCATAACCCTTGAGGAGGCGAGAGAGAAACTCGCAGTGGGCATGCATATTCAGATACGAGAAGGTTCCACTGCGAAGAACCTGAAAGAGTTAGCGGCAATCATTCAACCCAATACTGCCATGTCATGTAGTTTTGTGACAGACGACCGCAACCCGCTAGATCTTCTGACAAATGGCCACATTGACTCAATGATTAGAGATGCGATAAGCCTAGGTGTGGACCCAATCATTGCAATCAAGGTTGCCACGATTTCAACCGCACGTCACTATGGACTGAAGTACACCGGTGCTGTGGCTCCAGGGTACCGTGCAGATATTGCGGTGCTTGACTCGCTAGAAAAAGTAGGAGTCAAGATGGTCTTCAAAGATGGTGTGATGGTCGCGAAAGATGGCAAGCTCATCGCTGATATTGGTCAGCTTGAAATCCCAAGGATAAGGCGTTCGGTCAACATCCACTGGCTAGAACCAGAGGACTTTCAGGTCAAAGCTCGCGGAGACCTGATGAACGTGATTGGGACAATTCCTGAACAAATAATCACAGAGCATCTGGTCGAGGAGCCAAAGGTTGTTGACGGCCTAGTAGTGCCTGACGTAGACCGTGACATCATCAAAGTCACTGTTATTGAACGTCACAACTCTTCCGAACCTAGTGCAGTCGGATTCGTAAAGGGAATCGGCATTAAGGAGGGAGCAATGGTCTCTTCGATTGCACATGATAGTCATAACATAATAGCAGTGTCCACTAATGATGCGGACCTTATAGCGGCCGCTGTTCAAATAGTCAGAATGCAAGGGGGCATTGCCGTTGTGCGAAATGAAGAGATCATTGCGTCACTTCCGCTCCCGATAGCGGGTCTAATGTCAGACAGACCCATCGAAGATGTATCTGAGAGCCTCAAGGTGCTGAAGGACGCAGCAGACAAGATTGGCTCCACTTTGGCCGAACCATTCATGGCAATGGCATTCCTATCTCTCCCTGTGATACCAAAGCTAAAAATCACGGACTTAGGCCTGGTTGATGTTGACCGGTTCAGAGTCATTGACCTATTCGAGGTACCTTCATAGATTGCTGATAATGCAGCCCGTTGTGGGTCGTCTACGTCTCGTCTTTTCGTCCAAGTTCTAGCCCCAACGCTCTGCGTGCTCGCTTGAGTTGACGATATTTCTTGCCTCCCACTCCGATAGCTAGCAACGATCCAAAGAAGACCATAATCACTGAGATTGCGAAAGCTCCAAAGAGTAATGGAATGAGCCATGTAATCGGATTCGTAAGAAGGCTGAAGTAAACACCTCGAAATATCAAGAATGCAGATTCGAAGATCAACAGGACTAGTAGCACTATGCCTGAACCCAGTTGTCTTTCGTGTTGGTACACTTGTAGAGCAGTCTGCAACAATATCGCCGACAAGAGATTGCCCAGTATGCTGAGTACAATCACGATGTCGCCAAAGTAGAAGAAGAAGGGCAAAGCTGCATAGCCCCACGATGTAAAGTACTGAAGGTAAAGAAGGCTCAAGATGAAGAAGAGCTCGAAGACCATCAAGATGATAGCTCCGAGGCCTGTAACTCGAAGGATGACATTGTCAATCCGGTCAGCCCAATCCATGTTAGCCAGCTTCTGATACTCCTTGTTAAGCGGCTTGGCCCATTCGCTTGCTGAAATGCACATAGGCTTGTCACAGTTTACAATGGTGAAAAGTTTCCCACCATAGTCTGCCACGCGATGTTCTATGCACTCATCACAGAACAGCTCGCCACATACATGACATACTTCCACAGCAAGGCGGTCGGAGTGGTTTCTGCAATTTCTATCCTGAGAGGCTCCAAGAACGGGGCTCGCACAGTATTCGCATCGGTTGACCTTGTCAATATGCTCCACTCTGACATGTCCACCACAGACCGGACATAAGATATGACCCTCTGACATTTCTACGGCGCCCTCCTACTGAAGAATTCGTCAGACCTCGATTGCTGTGTGATTTCGAAACGTGGGCGACTTTGCTGGGACTGCCAGTCACGCTGGGGCTCTCTGAGAGTGGACTCTCTCTGCTTGACGGGGCGACCCTCTCGAACTCCCTTCTCTCTTTGTTCTGCAAGCGAAACGAAATCCGTTCCTGCAATTATCCTGGCCGCTTCTATTGCAACACCGATGAGGCCAGCATAGAATAGTAATGGAATAATTACAATGGCTCCAAGTATGAGAAGAAACCCGATAATCAGAGGAATCGCAACGATAGCAATCACTATCATTATGAGGAATGCAATGGCGTTATCGCCACCCCGTCCTCCTCTTCCACCACCAGATCTCATCATGCTACTTGCCATCCTAGCAGAGAAATGGATGACATATTTCATTGCACTAGCATACTTTCCAAGGAATTTCTTGTACATGTTTCCTACACGACCGAACCTGCTCCCTGCGCTTTCGAAGAGCTTGTCGATAGGAATGACAAGGGATGCTGTAGTAACAGCGGGCTTATAGCGGCCTTCGAAGCACTTTCGACAAATGTGGACAATGGACCCTTTCCAACGTTCGTCTACTGGTGGCTCCTGCGCTGTAAGACACTGTCTGCAATAGTGCTCACCACAGACATCGCAAGTTGTGGCGGCCAGATATTCAGGATGGCTATTGCATGGGATGAACACGCTGCTAAGTCCCAGACGTACCCCACAATAGTCACACACCAGTGTGTTGTTGTCTTCCACCTTCGTAAGAGGAGTAGCACCGCCGCAATTGGAACAGAGCACAGCCATTCCTTCCGCTGTCGTTACTCTTCGAACGTCGAGGATGCGTTCGCCCTCCTCTGGTGTGAGTGAGGTCTCTCCATCTGCTCCAAGCAGAGTGGGCGCCAACGGGCTGGGTATCAGATTCTGCTCAATCAAACGAGCCTTTTCCCGGTCCCGCTCTATGTATACACCAGGAGGCGGGACTACAGCATTCCATCGACCAAGAAGATAGAGGACCATGAAAGCCTCGATCAAGAATATCGCGGCCGCGAGGTAGCCTACCTGTACAACAATGACAAGCTCAAGCCATGGAAATGACCATGTTGTGCTCAACCCACTGAGGTAGATGTAGTAACCTGTGAGTCCGCAAGCAAAGAGGCTGTATACAATCTGTGCGACAACTGCATTCCGTCTAAGGTCATCGACGTAGTTTCCAATGGCAATACAAGGAATGACCACACCGAATAGAATGAGCACGGAGTAGATTGGCCCAACAGTCCCTAGCCCTCCAGCACCAGTGAACATGGCGAGTACGAGGCCAATGAGTGCAAGCAGTCCTAAGGAACCAAAGCTCACCTGTGTGAGTCCGATCAGTCGTAAACCTCTTGGTCGGTCAAAGATTGTATCCATCTGTTTCTCTTCTGACACCAAGCAATCCCCTACGAGTATTCGCTCTCCCGAGCTAGCCAAGCTTTGCGTCGATGTTAGCGTTATTATTCTTTCTGCACGAGGTAAGCGGGAGATTCAGCTTCTCACGATAATTGTATAAGTAGGGACGCAGTCACATTAGCTCTGTTCACAGACGTTCGTTTAGTAGGTGAATTACAAAGTGACCGAGATTCCAATGCCAGGTGATTATGGATCCCAAGCCCCACCGCCATCAGAAAAGGGCTTTTGCTCACGTTGCTGTCAGAATACCTGTATGGCTATTGGCGTGTGCATCATTTGCATATGTCTCTTCGCTCTATTCATGCTCGTAATCTTAGGTGGCATGATGTTCC
>JAUVHR010000266.1 GCA_030593165.1 Candidatus Thorarchaeota archaeon | reverse complement strand
ATGTACATCGGAATAACGCAGAACGGATAGAACGCCATAGCAATCGGGAACACTAGAATCCCGTACGAAACAATCCCGCCAAAGAGTCCCAAAGCGAACGCCGTTGCAAGCGTTCCAGTCTGCCTACTGAATGTCCACATTATTCTGGTGAGAGCAAGAGACCTTCCTCTTCGGGATGTGCTTATCTCTCCCATGAATAATGAGTTCACCGCAGGTCGTGCCATGTTCGCCACTGCCATTCGTATGATATAGAAAAACACCATGATTAGGAATGCGGGAGCTATAACACCCAATGTCGCAAACATGCTCTCCAAAGTCCAAGAGTACACAATCCCAATGGTCAGGATGGGTGCAAGGAGATACAGTAATCCTATCATCCGGAGCTTGCCCGCACGTTCGGCCGTGAAACCTACAAGCAGAGTCCCGGACGCAAGAGTTAGATTTGAAATCGCCGGAATCGAGCCGAGAATGAGTGGATCTGGATTGAACGCCGCATATATCCAAGGTATGAGATATGGGATGACCATGCCAGAGCTAAAGCCCATCAGCGCCTGAGTCGTACCAAAGAGAAGGGCTGTCTGCGTATCATTCTTCACAGAGTCAATGTCATTCTCTATCATATTCTCATCGTCTTCATCAGGCTGGATGTCCTCTATGGCCCCATTCCTGATTAGCCACCATTCAGCGAGAAAGCCAACTACCCCTGCAATGAGTCGGAGGCTGCCCATGATAGTGAAGATGATTGCGTACCTAACAAGTGGATCTGCGATTTCGGGAAAGGCTATTGGGTCCAGAACCCACCCGCCTAGAAACGGGCCAATCGACGCGGCTACTGTGGCAAAAGCAATTGTGTACCCGAATGTCTTAGTTCGCTCACCGCCCTTCTTTGTATAATCAGCAATTAGAGAGTCAATAGAGGGAGAAATGAACCCAGCCCCAATGCCAGTGAAAGCATACAGTGCAATGATCATCAGTGGGTCTGCAGCAAACGGTAGTAGAAGGAGACTGGTTCCGCTGGCAAACCCCCCAATCAGAATCGCGACACCTCTTCCCTTTCGGTCGCTAACCGTCCCACCAGGGAATAGCGCCGCTACCTGCACATACCCGGCCACGGCAATCATTAATCCGTAGAACGCCTCGTCTTGGCCAATCTGCAACGCAAAGAGTGGGAGGACGATCACTCGAAGAGACATGCCGAACCTATTCAGCGCAGTTAGAAAAGAGAGAACACCTATCTTAGAAGTTTCGCCATTGGATTCGCTGATGGTGGGTATTTCCATGGACAATACGGCATCTCCTAGACTCTAGCGGCATACGGGACCGTTGCAGGAGTCACCGCTCTCTTAAATTCATGGTCTGCGGCTTTGCTCAGTAGTACTTCTTCTTCAACAACACAATCAGCAGACCAACTCCTCCCACACTTGCTGCACCTATTCCCAAAAGCCCGTATGCTATATCCCGCTCATACCTGTTGAATTCCACCCATGGGTCTTCAACTGAAAATCTCACTGAGACCATTCCATCGGGGTTGTCAGCGAAGAAGTCGTATTCAAAGTTGATCGTTGTAGCGCCGTCCGTGTCGAATATGATGTACACCTCAGGAGTGTCGAGCGATCCGCGGTGTATCCAGAAGGAATACCGATGGCCACTCTCGCATGTGAAGGTGGTGCCCACTGTTGAGTTGACAAGGGTCCACATGTCAAACATATGATCTTCTGACCCATAGTTCTCAAAGTCAATAATGAATGCTGTCAGTGACGGATAGTCATAGTACAATGGGAGTCCTATCAAGCCGATGAAGAGCTCGCATGTTACTCCCTTGTTGTAGATGAGGAAGTAGATCTCTTCCGCGTAACTCCAAGATTCCCAGTGGACCACGGTTCTTGTGTTTTCTGAACTCTCTAGTCGGAATGTGTACGGGTTGGCGGTTTCAAAGTAAGTCACAGTCACTGTGTTTTGCTGAACTTCTGATACTGGGTCCAAATCGAACATCGTCGTGTATTGGAAATCAACCTCAACTTCAGTCATGAGTGTAAGATTGTAGACAGCGTCGTCATTAGGGTCGACATTGCTTATGGCAAGAACATAGCGAGCGTTTCCTTCAGCCTCGAAAGATAACCTGCATGTGTAGTTCTCGAAATTCCAACACTTGGTAAGATGCCCCAATGTATAGAGTGCATCGTCGAAGACAAAGACAGCCATCTCTAGCTGAGGCCAAGCCGTAGATCCAACAAACTCAAGGACTGTTGCATTTGCCTGCATTGAGATATCCGAGGTTCCTCTGTTCCATATTACGAAGTACTGAGTAGTGTCAGCCCCTATTCCCTCGTAGTCGTAGTCGATGATAGTCAGGCTATCACCAGACACCTCTTGGATGAGGGGTATGACTGGACTACCTAGCATAAACAGCACTATGAACGCCATCAAGAATGAGGTCCTGACAACACGACGTCGCATAGGACGTGACCTGTCTCTATGCTTAATGGGTCTTCTTATGAACTCGCTTCGGGGGTTTCTTCCTGCTCGGGCTCCTTATCGTCCTTGCAGACCAGCTCTGGAATAACAAGGATTAGAATAAACACGAACACCATGAAGACCTTTCCCTCATTTGTCTTCAAGAACAGACTAATGTGTCCAACCCACGGAATTCTGACGACTTGTACTCCCACAATCTCATCTTGAGTTCTCGTGTAAGGGTCCTCATGCACGTTGTTATCGCCCTTTGTGGTGTAGTGGTATACGCCATCAATCTCTTCAATTTGTGTCACGCGATGGACTACCGGTCCATCTGTATGCCACTGAGAGTCTTGAAAGACTATGATGTCGCCAACGTTAATCTGACCATCTCCTCTGCCTTGGAGAATAAGCAAATCGCCAACCTCCAGGTTAGGTAACATCGACTCGCTAGTGACCACGACAAGTGGGCTTGTTGTACCCATTGCAATCATGAAGAGTCCGTAACCGCCGAGAGTGCCGCCAACCACTATGAGCAGGAGGATTCCAATCTTCACCGGTTCAGACCTAGTGTCCCACTTGAGGACGGTGCGAGCCCTTTCCATTTGTTGTTCCTCTGTGGTGAACGCTCTTGGTAGGTCTAATAAAAGTGACGAACTGAGACACTCGGCACATATCGTAACGTTAAACAGTCAATGTCGATGCATCGAATAGAAGAGGCAGTCGTTCATGAGTAGTCTGTGGACCCGCACATGGAAGAGCACACCTAAGGTAGATTGCGGTCTGTGTGGTCTTCCAAACTGCGCCAGTTTTGGGAGAGCCATCATTTTCGGTGATTTGCCATTGAGTGCATGTCCTTTTCTCTCCCTGCCGGAATACGCCAACATGCGTGCAGAGCTACAGTCACTGTTGAAGAGAGCACCAAATCTGCGAGCACGTCTTGCCCCCGAGCAACCTGAAGGAGGAGTACTACTAACTAGCCCCTGCAAGGACACCAACGACCGAGTGATGGCAGAGCTTCGAGTCTTCAATGGGGTCCCAACAGGTGAGCCAATCAAGTTCGGTGTTTTTGATCCTCGGACGTTGTGTGAGCTTATGGACTGTCTAGCAGCCCGTTATGAACTTGTGAAGTGTAGTAGAGACCTTGGGTACGGAAGAGCCGACACAGGGGAGATGAGTACTACTGTTCTACAGGATGGTCGCATCAACATGCGGCGTGTTACCGATAAAGATGAGGTGCTGGCACTTTTTTCGCAACTCGAACGCGCCCTCTTTGGTGCAGTCGTCTGTAATTCTTGCGGACGAGATCTGCTGTCGATCATGGTTAATGATTCAAAATCAGATGAAGAGTTAGAACATCAAGTCCTGCAAGGTGGAAGTAGTTTTAGCTTGGACACTTCTCAGGTAGGCGTTCCTCTGACCATCCATGAATTAACTTCAATGCTGGGAGAACGAGCTACACCTGTTATCGAGGGCTTTGATATTGTGATGAATTATCTGAAGGGCCAAATGGTCAGTCTTGATGGTGCGGCTGAATCAGAGGATGATCCGTATGTTATGGTCAAGAAAGCAAGATGTCAGTTGGTCGGTCTGATTTCGGACGAAGTCAACTTTGGGAAGGAGACCCTGATTCTTCGTGCCCTTGGCTTGCTACGCACATTGGAGAGTGGCATTGTGGGCTTGGAGGAGATGAGAATGCTTCTTGACTTTGCGAGTCAGGAAGAGAAGGAATGGATTTTGCACTCCATTGAATCACTCAAGACCGATGGCCTTCCGGATTATGAACTCGACATCAATCACCTACGATTGCTTCATGCCTATGGGTTCCTCCGACGCGTAGATTGCGCCTTAACTGCCATTCAGTCATGGAGTGACTAGGCTATTTGGGCTTCAGTGTACCCACTTCTTTCTTCCTTTTCTAATGATGCCAAGAACATCTGTCATTTCAGCCTTCATGTCAGGTTTCCAACTGCGCACATCTTCTACCAGTTTCGTGCCCTCTTCACGCGCTAGGAACTCGATGATTATTCGTAGTTTTTTCTCCTCGGCCTGCGCTGCTTTCACAGCATCCTTTGTAGTAGGGTAACCAGAAGGTGGGTCTTCAGATGTACTGATAATGTACCAATAGGTTTCTGATATCTTTATGGCAACAATTTGGGCTGGACAATGGTCCATCTCCTCTTCGAAGACTACAGCTTCGCCTAAAAGGAGGTCGCCGTGTGGTTCCATAGGCTCCCCATTTCTCGATTCATACATCTCCTTGAATTCGAACAGTACTCTCGCCGCTGCCCTTTTTAGCTGCTCAAGTGTTGCTTCAACCAAGATTGCATCTTCAGGATGTTCCATCTCGTCGGTGTCACTTGTTCCCATTTCTACTCACACCATACTTACACTGCTCACTACCAGCCCAGTGCTTTATTCTTTGTGATTGGTTATGGCGGCTTTGAATGAACCTGTACCTGATATCTTAAAAGAAGCATCGCGAAGGTTTCTTATTCGAGGTTCTGTGATTGAAGATTACTGCTGTGCGTTCAGAAGGAATCGCTCATCTATCCTACTTTATTAGTTCCTCAGGCGATGCGGCTGTCATAGATCCAAGACGCGATGTTGACGTGTACCTAAAGCTTGCACTAAGAGATAAGGCTGATATCAAGTACATCTTTGAGACCCATCGAAACGAGGACTACGTGATTGGTTCACTTGAAC
>JAUVHR010000142.1 GCA_030593165.1 Candidatus Thorarchaeota archaeon | reverse complement strand
TGGGGTATCCCGCCAAGACTCCAGCTTCTGCTGATTCAAATATACCCTTTTTAATGGCATTGAAATACTCTCTTGGGATCGCGCCACCAACTATGTCATTCTCAAACTCGATTCCAGATCCTAGTTCTCCAGGCTCGAGCTCAAGCAAAACATGTCCATATTGGCCGCGACCACCTGTCTGTTTAACATAGCGGAACTCCGCCCGCTCAACTGGTCTCGTGATGGATTCGCGATACGCGACTTGTGGCCTACCTACTGTTGCCTGAACTTTGAATTCCCTCAACATCCGATCTACTAGAACCTCTAAATGAAGCTCTCCCATACCAGAAATTATTGTTTGACCTGTATCCTGATCTGAGCGGACATGAAAGGTCGGATCTTCCTCGGCAAGTTTACGTAAAGCCTCAGACATCTTATCCTGGTCTGCCATTGTCCTGGGTTCGATTGCCACTGAGATCACCGGCTCCGGGAAGGATATTGCCTCTAATAATATTGGATTTGAAGCAACGCACAGTGTTTCACCAGTAAATGAATTTTTTAATCCTAAGGTGGCGCCAATATCACCTGCCAGGACCTCGTCAACATCCTCCCGGCGATCGGCATACATCCGCAGAAGTCGACCAATACGTTCTTTCTTCCCTTTCGTGGAATTGTATACCATGGTGCCCTGGGTAATTTTTCCAGAATACACACGCAAGTATGCCAATCGTCCTACGTAAGGATCTGTAACGATCTTAAATACGAGGGCACTCAATGGAGCATCATCTTGCGGGAGTCGCTCAACTTCTTTCTCTTTACCCGGAATAAATCCACGTACGGGTGGAATTTCAATTGGTGATGGAAGATAATCAATTACTGCGTCAAGTAATGGCTGTACACCCTTATTCTTGAGTGAGGAACCACAATAAACTGGGGTTGCCTTGTTATCTATGGGTTGGATCTCCTGAGCTACATCAGTGTGGACAAAATTGCCTGCAGCATCCAGGGTTCCTTCAAATGCTATTGATAGCTCGCTTGTGTTGTTCTCCACAATGCAGTTCATTTCCCAGATATAGACCTGGTCCTTTGGATCTGTGACCTCAGCCTCATCCTCTCCAACATATTGTCTGACTGCTCCAGCGACCTTCACAGTTGAGATGATCCGTCTGACCTCATCCACCATCTCTGCAAGCCTGTCAGCATCAACTGCAGTGTTGACCTTGATGGGTATCTCAAAGACA
This sequence comes from Candidatus Thorarchaeota archaeon, assembly GCA_030593165.1. Taxonomy (GTDB): domain Archaea; phylum Asgardarchaeota; class Thorarchaeia; order Thorarchaeales; family Thorarchaeaceae; genus JAJRWI01. The sequence continues at coordinate 6,719 of JAUVHR010000142.1, read as the reverse complement.
ATATCTGCAAGCTCATCATTGATCCTCTTGTTGAGTCTGACCCTTGGAGGATAGACCACGATCCATTCATTTGGATCCCATGTGGCATTTCTGATGGTGATAGAGCTTGCAATGGTTGCAGGTTTTGCTCCACCAAGCCCACTCCAGTTGTTCTCTATGTTATAGACGATTGCATCAATCAACGTGTCTGTCATGCTTCACTCCTCAATCTGATCTACTGTGGTTGCGATAATTGGATCTATGGTGTTAGCTAGGAGATTGTCAATGAGGCGCATTATATCATCAGAGAATATCTTGTAGAACACTGCAGCCTGATCTCCTGTCTGCTCCAGGTTAGCTCTCTTAATCAACCTGGATGTGACCATGCAGGTGATCTGTTTTGCCTCCTCTCCTGAATCTGGAATTGACTCTGGATATGTTTCGCTATTGGTCAGGGTCTCAGCTACTGCTATCATATTGGTAAGCGCAGTCTGATTCCACACCGCAGTTGGTGCAGGATAGACTTCGCCATACCATGAGAGCAGGTCCGTGTAGGTTGCTCTTGCCATTTGGATTTCTCCTATACTGGTGGTGCAGATGGTGTTTCTGCAGCTCTGACCCGTTCCTCAAGAATTGCGATAATGCCTCTCAGTCTATGTAGCTCTGCTGTCATCTCTGTTGCAGGTTCCTCAGCTGGTGCTGGTACATATTCACTGTCTTTCTTTAGCCCAGATGCTCCTTGAATAAGAGATATTGCCTGTTTGAGAGTGAACTTCTCAAGTGGTGTGAACTCCACAATCTTCGCGGTTTCTATCTTCTTCTCAGTGTCCTTTCTATAGACAATGACTGCTCCAGCCACTACTATAATGAGGACTCCTGCATATGTTGCAAAGATCAGCACGACATACAAGGTCAAGACCATTTCTCCTGCTAAGAGCATCTTGAACATGTCTATCAGTGGTAGAACTAGAGGAATTCCAAGCACTACAATGAGTAGTTGAAACGCATTAAGATTCTTGATTATGTTTTCTTGTATCCATGTACTCAATTTTTTCATTTCTCCTTTGCTTCGCTATATTGCACCATGAGTCAGCCCTTCAGAGCTGACCTCATAGGTATTTCAGACTATGCTTCAAAGTTCACTGAGTCCTCATCTACAACTGCAGCTACCTGAGAAATTCTCATTGCCACTGCGGTCTCAAGACGACCATAGTACATCTTGTTTCTGAGGTCCATGTCTGGAACAATTGTGAGCTTTGGCGGATAGATCTCCTGCATGGCAAAGTGGTTGGCTTCAGCCTTCATCATTGCCCATCGAGAGTCATTAGCTGCTGGAACAGGTAATGCCTTGATTGTGAGATCATCCTGTGTCTGGGTTCCACCAAATGGGACCATTGGCAAGAACACGAATGCTTCAATACCAAATGCTTCAGCAATGTGTTGTCTTGCACTTCTGTTGTCAAAGTCTGAGGTTGGCTGAGCTAGTCCAGTTCTGCAATTGGATCCCAGAAGCCAAACATAGGGAGGCTCATAACCTGCATCATTGAAAACATCAAATGCAGCCTTAGCATGTTGGAATGGACCACCTAATGCACCTGTAGTTCCAATTGTGCTCCAATAGATTGCGCTGAGGTCTGTGGTTACACCCACATCAACAGCGTTCGCTAATAGACCTGTGCCTGGAACTCCATCCCAAGTCATTGCGCCCTGGATTGCAAATCGCTGGACTCTATCATCCATCTTCTCCAGAGCTAGTCTGATCTCGTCAGTGGAAATCTGATTTCCTGTGTTTCTAGCAACCTCAACCTCTACCTCAGGCCATTGGAAGTGACTCACATAGTGAACCACTTTCGCAGTTCCAGTTGTGTAGGCTGTTGCAGCTAGGCTTGACATTGTACCATCTACTGATGCCATTGGTTCGCGGATCTTCTCAACGATCTTCCATTCGGTATCTCTAACGTATGGGATCGGTTCAAAAGGGCACCAATCGCGCCAATTCTTGCGAAGTTCAATGAACTTCTTGGCTGTCTTGTCGAAATAGGTTAGTTCATCATCATCAAATCGTTGTGTCATTATTACCTACTCCTATACAAGATGAATCAAAATCGGTACATCGTCTGTGGCATCTGCATCAGTATCTCTATGAGCAATGCCAACATATTCGTTCACTAATTCACCATTAATCGCATAACCATTCGCACCCGCAGCTGAATGATTTAATGGACTACCTTGTTTCACATCGGTCTCTGCAGCTTGGATATGACTCCATGCCTTAGTGCCTGATCCCTTTCGATAGACTAGAACTACATCACCTGCGGTGTATGCATCTCCAATCGCATGATTAGGATTCAGACCAACTATTCCAAGCACGATCTCATCGGCTGCACCTGGAATGTCGATATTGGCTGTTCCAAGGGTTTCACCTGTCTGTGTCACAATGGATCCTGGAAAAATATCGGCTCCAGTGACAATGCAAGTGATAGGCCCTTCTCGCCCTATCTCCTCTAGAATCTGATGTGTTATGGTTGAAAGTTCTACTTTCGCCATGTTTTCTTCTCCGTGTTACTTAGACTTCTTTGGTTGATATTCGACCACAAGATCTCCCGCTTCATTGAACTCCAGACTTTCATCTGATGCTACAATGTTTGATGGGGGGATAAACTCAGGTTCAGGTGCAAGGTCCTCTTTCGGTTCTGCAACTGGATCCTCAGTCTTTTCTTCAACCTCTGACTTCTGTTCAGACGATTCCTGATCCGCGAATGATTTTACTAGCTTCTTCAGTTCTGCAACCTCTGCTTTGAGTGCATTGATCTCCTCAGATGCTTCTTCATCTGCAGCCATCTTTAGCAGCTCTGTACTAGAGGTTCCAACTGATGTCACATGTTCATCTTTCTCTGGATCTTTGCTTGGTTGTGATTTTTCGTATATTGACTTAGGCATAGTATCCGACTCCTGTAAGACTACATTGATGCCACATTTCTCCAATGGACAGATGGGATCCTCTCCTTCTCGCAGGACTGCAACATGGTCAATGAATGTACCCTCTTGCACTCCAGTATCAAAGGACTTGTCCTCCTCATCCAATGTGAAGCTTGGTGAGATCTCAGTAGGAATGTCATTAATGACCTTTTGCGCGATCTCATCAGGCAACTTGTGGAAATGTTCTCGATAGAACCAAGCCTTCCCTCGAAGAACTTGATTCTCATCATCCCATCTTGGTTTCACATATCCTAAGAGATCGGTCCTTGTGGTTCGACCTCCTTCGGGGTGTCCAAGTGTGAGCTTAATAGTTGGGTTATATGCAGGCACTTCACTCAGGTCCTGTGCTGTCTTGGTCATATCTCCCCAACTGTAGGTATAGTTTCCAGGTCTTGCAATGATGATATCTCTCTCATATGCTGGCATTAATTCTTGCCTCCTGGATTATTGGTTGCTTCCTCCTCCTCTGCAGTCTGCAAGCCTTGGATATTGACTCTGAGTTCATTTTCCTTCTCTTTCTGTGCGGTCTCCTTGTCAGCAATCAATTGATTACCATCAGGCAATGGAGTCAGACCTAGTTCCTCTCGCATCTCATTGATGGTCATTATTCCAGACAACATGAGGAGTCCTTGAGCATTGTTCATCTTGATCTTGCTTCTCTGTTCCTCATCATGTGCATATCTCTCGATCCACCGAATCTTGAACTTCAGGTCATTCTGTGGCTCAATGGCTAACACAGTGGCTCTAATCATCTCCTCCATGCTCCCCCTGATCTGATCCAATGATTGAAACAATGACTTTGCAATGAGATCAGAACCTCCGCTAGATGCTCCACCAAGGCCCATCAACCAATCATAAGGTGTGTCTGTTCCAGAGGCTATGATTCTGATCCTGGTGTCAATCTCCTTTGGAAAGTCAACAGGGGATCCACTTGCATTGACAAACTCAACCTTGTCAATATATCTACTGTCAGTGACCAGGACCCTCGAAACAGAGCTTTTCTCAGTAGCTTTCTGTACCTGTGTCCTTTTCCCGTCACTCAATGATCCCTTTGTGGACACATGATAGGTTCCATGTCCAACCTTGCCAAGATAGAAGTCGCTCGAATGAAGTGCTCTCTCCACATTCACACATTGCACCCAGACAGGATAGAGGATGGGGATCCCTTTCTCGGATCTATCGTGAGGCCAGGGTCTTGTTCTAAGGTGATATGTGTCTTTTGCGCTAATGCGTTTCTGCTTGTCCTTAACCTGTTTCTTGGCAACTTTCTCCTTCACCTTGATCTTCCACTTGGCAGGCTCACCATTCTTGGTGTATTCATCAACAACAAGCAATTCAGGTCCAAAAGCGTCTAAATTCGTAACGCGCCTCTGAGAAGGCTCCTTTAGGTCAGTGTGTAGTTTCTCTTTGCCAATGTACAGTACAGAGTGTCCATACATCCTTTCCATGATTGCACACTGCGTATAGTAATAAGGAGCATTTAATTCTAATAATTTTACCATAGTTTCTTGCATAATTACCTTGCCATCAGGATCAGTGAACTCGATCCAATCATCAAATGTGTACTGCGCCATCTTGTACACTATCGCATAGCCAAAAGGTGAGTATTGAGCCATCTGACGTTGATGTGCTAGTGTGTCACGGTTCGTGATGTTTTTGCGCACTATCTCAGAAACATAGGTTGGAGGCTGATTTGCGCCTCTCCTGGATGATTCCTGTTCATTGAACGGATCCCTGGTAGCTCCTGCCTCTGCAATCACTTTCGGTGTCCTTCGCAAAAAACTCATGGTGCAACCCTCTGTAGTTGTGCTCTGCTATGTGCCAGCGAAATGGTCAGTAGAGCCAATTCTATCTCCTCTACTAAGATCTGTCTAGCGGTCTCTCCTAGCTCCTCCAAAAAATAATCGCCCTTGATCCCTGGATGTATCACGCGCTTTCGAAAGATCCACTCTCCACTTGCATCCTTGAATCGCAAGTACCCATCTCTCGTCTGTGGTACTATCATGTGAGGCAACGCACCATAGTTCACCCATTCTGCGTATCGCGTCGAAAATTCTATCCTCACTCCACTTTCCGTCGCAAACACTTTCAGGCTTCGAAGTAATTTCCCCGTGTCAATGGGTACAATCTGTTTCGCCCATTTGTAGATCCTGGACATCGCCTTTCGAATCGCAGACTCAATTGCTTCTCCAAATCGATTTCTCAAATCAGCAACTGCGTATCCTGTTCCTACTTCGAAAGTTATCGTGACCAATCGCTTCGACTCCACTTTGTAAATAATCTCTATGTCCTACATAGGAGAACTTTGGGCCATCCTCACGGATCAACCACGTGGTCAGGCACTTAGGAACTATTAGCAGTAAGTATGTATTACACACTGCGTCTAGTTACTATGTAGGTATGAGAGTATTATTTATGGAATGATATATGATACATGGATGCATAGGGTGTACTATGTATTATGTGTTGTGCATATAACAGTCATTAATTACTAATTGTTTAGGGATAAAAAGAGAATAGAGGGTATTAGCCCCTATCAGTTAATCTTATCGAGGATCTGTATTAGTTGCTCTTTGGATTCTTGGCAATATGCTAATGCTTCCTCTCTAGTACCTGTTCTTATATGATGCATAATAGAATTCAAGAGTTGTATCTGAGTTATTGTTGTGCTTTTCATATACTCGATTGCTTTGTTTGGGTCTGACATTATTGATTATCCTCCTTGTATTTCTTATGATAGTACCCAAGAGTTAGTTTAGCATCCTCAAGATTAGAACCTAGAAGATATAGCACTATGCAAGCAATAGAACAGAATGAATGAATTTGATGTCTGCCCATATTCTGTTTGAAGTGAATCTTGGCGTATCTGTCTTTGTTGGTGTATTGTGTTTTGCATTGTTGACATTTCATTATTGCTCATCCTCCATTAAGTCAAAATCCTCTGGACATTCTGAACCGATCTTAGGTTTGTTTTCTTCATGAAGCCATCTTCTAAGCTGTGCCATTTCTCCTTGTGGTTTATCCTCCTTTTTGGATTTCTTGTATTTCTCAATGAGCTTATCAATGTCGTTGAATTTCTCATGTATTTCTCTTATGATCTTCTCGGTCTCTTTTGACACCATTTATCGGTCTCTCCATCCTTCACGCATAAGGTCTTTTTCTTCTCCCATTGTAAGGAGATAATCGTCTTGAGTATCATCCTTCAGATCAGAAAGCAGACCTAGAGATACTAGCTTATCCTCCTTGGGTGGTACAATGTCGCAATGTTTCAGGATGTCTAATAGTTCATCATGTTTGATAGTCCAGACTTTGCCGGATTCATCATGTGTAGAATATCTATCTTCTAAGACTCCGTGTTTTTCAAGAGCTGAAACAACCCACTCGCAGACATGATAACAATCATATTCTCCTATCAATCATGTAACCCTCCGTATTTTGTTTTCCATCCTTTAGAGGTTGGAAATGACAGTCCATGAATAAAGCCATCAGTGAAGCCTATATTGAATTGTTCTAGGATCTCCTCTAGCATCCATTGCGACTCAGTGGTTTCTATCTGATAAGTTCCATATCCTGCGTCTTTGTATCCTGCCAACATTCTAAAAGATGAATGATCTGTCATTTGACTATAACCCTCTAGGATATCCCCGACATATTCCCCTAATTCGTGCTCTTTTCCTTCAGCATCAGTAAGAGGATATTGTAACCCGTGTTGATTGTTGTATTTTAAGCCTAAGTCATAGTGTGTATTCCCTGCTAGCTCT
>JAUVHR010000369.1 GCA_030593165.1 Candidatus Thorarchaeota archaeon | reverse complement strand
ATTCAATGGATTTCACGTTCTCGAGAGCCACTGGGAAGCTACGCCATGTTTCACGAAATGGTGGAATTCTATTCACAGTTGTTCCATCCACAGGACTACTGACTCCTACTTACAAAGGCGGTCTTGAGATTCTAAGTGCTGGAGTCCATGAAGACTACATCGTTAAGATGGACGAAGACGCCGCGGAGTTCGTAGCAAAGGGTAAGTCGGCTCTGGCCAAGTTTGTCGCACATGCTAACTCAGAGCTTCGAGCAGGGGAAGAAGTGCTTGTAGTTGACACGGAAGGTGAGCTACTCGGTGTGGGGAGAGCTGTCCTCAGTGGAAGTGAGATGATGGCTTTCAACAGGGGTGTTGCTGTCGCCATCAGGCACTCGAAGAGGCCCTAGTTGGCATCTCGGCGCTTGCCATCGGATGTCCTGGAACCTTCCTCAGAGCTTGAACCCCACCTAGCGGCAAGACCATCACCTCTGAACGTGAGGCATACAATCGAATCTCATCACCAAGGTTTAGACGTATGTCTGCATCCAGACGTGCCTGAGCTTCGGTACCGCCGATGTCGAAAAATACTTCAAGCGCGGTGCCCACATAGATGGTCTTTGTGACTTTCCCAGCTAGCTCATTGTCCAAGGGGTCCGCTCTCTCAAGCAGCAAATTCTCGGGACGGACGGCACACTTCACGTCCTCACCAACTTCGAATGGGTAGTCGTCGATGGTGCTGAAGCCGGAGAGAGACTGTCCATCAGGAAGTTGGACCTCGATGAAGTCACCAGTCTTCCCGACCTTGCCCTGCACGAATGTGCACCGACCAATGAAGTCAGCAACGAATATCGTCTGGGGGTCGGCATAGATCTTGCGGGGTGTGTCGAACTGCTGCACGTACCCAAGATCCATCACAGCTACCTTGTCAGAAATACTCAGTGCCTCGCTCTGGTCGTGTGTGACATAGACCGTTGTGATTGACATCTCCTTCTGGATTCTTATTATCTCCTCCCTCATCTCAACCCGGAGTTTGGCATCGAGATTGGAGAGCGGTTCGTCGAGGAGGAGTACTCCCGGTTCTATGACCAGTGCACGTGCAAGCGCCACACGCTGCTGCTGCCCCCCGGATAACTGATGGATGTGCCGATGTCCAAGGTCCTCCATTCGTACAAGACCCAACGCGTTATTTGCTCGCCGCTCAATCGCGCTCTTGGTGTATTTCTTGCCGCCGACTCGTTTCAGTTTCAGCCCGAATGCGACGTTGTCAAAGACGGACATATGTGGCCACAGTGCGTAGTTCTGGAAGCACATTCCCGTGTTCCTCTTATGTGGAGGCACATCTGTGACATCTTTGTCGTCAAAGAATATCGTCCCGTGATCGGGAATATAGAAGCCAGCAATCAAACGCAGGAGCGTCGTCTTCCCACAGCCAGACGGGCCCAAAAGAGTAGAAAGCTCTCCTTCTTTGAGAACCATGGTTACCGCGTCAGTAGCGACAATGTCACCAAAGGTCTTGCGCAAATTTTCGAGCCTAATCTCAACCACTTATTTCACCTCAGATGCCTGTAATGGCAGTAGACCTTGCCCCTAGGATTTTGTTAGTGATGGTTATCACTATCATCTGCATCGTCATTAGCAATACTCCTAAGCACGCTGCGCTGGTAGAACCACCATATTCACCAATCATTGCCATTACCCGCGACATCCAGTATGTCATGGGGGCTTCCGAATGCCCGACACTGCCTAGCAGTAGACTCGTGCTGACCTCACTCACTGAGTACACAAATGAGAGTAACGACCCTGCGAGGACACTCACGCCTATGAGGGGTAGGGTAATCTTGGTGAAGGTCTGGTTCTTTGTAGCACCCAGGTTTTGGGATGCTTCCTCAAGGACTACCGGCGTAGACATCAATCCTGCGTAGGCAGCTCTCACAGCGAACGGGAACTTGCGTACCGTGTAGGACATTACTATGATAAACGCTGGATGGCCCAACGGGAATAGTGGAGTGTTGTAGTATAACGTAAAGAAGCCTGTGGCAATCACTATGCCAGGGAGAGCAATGGGAGAAGTAACAAGTATGTCAAGTGCACCCTTGCCAGGAATGTCCTTTCTAGCAATTATGTTGGCGGCACTGATTCCCAGAATTACAATCATAACCGTGGCGATGGCGCCGTAGATAAACGTGATGTTGATTGATTGGGCCACGTCGGGAAAAGCCCACAGAACGTCGAAGTTACTGAGAGTCCACGTACTAGGGAACAGGCTACCTGGAGCCCAGTCTCCGGCGAGAGAGATCATAATAACACTGATTTGAGGTATAAGCGCAAGGAAGAGGACCGGAATCAGTATGAGATAGAGAAGGACGGTTGCCTTTCCGCTTATTCTTCTGGTTCTTGGATTCCATTGTCCGCCCTTGGTTCCGGATTCGTAGGATCTCAAAGCCGTGTATTTGCGTATGGAAATGAACCCAATTAGTGCAAAGACTAAGAGTATCATGCCTATGGCAGGACCCTTCGGATCCACCACTCCAGTCATGGTTGCAACATTCTGAAAGACCTGATAAGCGAGTGTATTCCTGGCTGTTGGATGATCCTGAAAGACTATGGGGGTGCCAAGGTCTTCAATACTAAGAATGAATGTCAAAATAGCTCCAGCCTGTATGCCAGGCATAGCCAACGGAAGCGTCACAGAGCGAAACAGTCCGAGTCCTTTCGCTCCAAGGTTCTCGGCCTGTTCCTCAAGAGATGGGTCAATGCCCATGAATGAGGAATAGGCGTTCAGATAGACCAATGAGAATAGTGAAAATGACTGCACGAATATCATTGCTGCAAGTCCATTTAGCCAGATTCTAAAAGGCAAAATGTGTAGTGTGTCGAAAAGCAGCATATTGAGGAATCCATTCGGGGCCAGGAACACCT
>JAUVHR010000248.1 GCA_030593165.1 Candidatus Thorarchaeota archaeon | reverse complement strand
ACTGCCTACCTACTCCAGTACTGGGATAATAGCACAGGTCATGTGCCAGGTGGTACAGTCGTAAACCTAGAGCGGTTTATCTGGTCTCTGGATTTACTCGGGACACTCGACCGAATCAATCTGAATGCGACTCTCTCTTGGGTAATCTCATGCCAGACTTCTCGTAATGGGGCATTCCTGCCTGTCCCATATTCCGATTATGAAAGCGAGCGACTAGAGTGGTGTAGGGCCGCGGTCCATATCCTCGAGATATGTGGTCAATTGAACCTTCTTGACGAGAGTATCGTTGTTATAGAGCATGCTGAATACACAGTTCCTCAGTGGTACATAGACTATATCAACGAACACTTTGGCACTGACACTACCACTGATGTTTTCGCGATTCTGGTGAGTATCGCCCCAGGCATAACCATTGGTGTCATATGCGGGCTTCCTGCAGCGTATTTAATATGCAATGATAGGAACGAGAAAGCTAAGCGGAGAGCTCTTAAGAAAGGGCGTAAGAAAAAGGGCTCCTAGGGTTACAATCAAATCTCGCCTGGGGCTCCATCTTTCTGTCTTGTATTCAATGAAACTTCTCTATTCGAAATCCAAGATACAGTTGCCCAATCCATTGTATTACAATCCAATAGACATTTGTCTGCATGATATTGCATCAATAGTGGGATTCATTCGAGATGGGGACAGAAAATCTGACCAGTGGTTCTCAGAGAGATAGAAGCAGGTTAGTTACTTACCTAATGGCGATAGTTGTCCTAGTATCACCCTCATTCTATATGTATAGAGTTTCTGAAGGAATAGGAATGTACTTTGTCCGCTCACTATCATGGGAATACCGTCTTATTCTTGATTCCGAATATCGTCCTTGGTTTAGTCCAAGCCCTTATCTATGGGTTGAACCGATAATTATTCTCATTCTCCCTACTCTCTATCTTGTAAGAATGACCACTATGCATTATCGTAGAGAAGTTACCGCAGAAAGTCTTGTTTTCTGGGCTATCATCTCCGCATTGAGTCCATGGGCCTACTTCCTCTTTCCGGGTCTGCTTTCTTTTGACCCCGATTTCATCATCTTTTTTCCAATTCCATCGATTGCGGCTTTATTCCTGATCAAATTCAAAACGCCTGATGTTGATATTTGGAGCAATCAATGATTTCACATGTATGAATCAACCTCGCCTGGGGCTCCATCATCCTCTTCATTATACAGAACAGTTCTTTGCATCGTTATGCTGGCGTACGAGAGATGCAGTATCAGTACAGGTTTCCTCTCGCAACTTCTCATCTGCCCTGATTTTACGAAGGGATTTCACAACAAGATACGTTCCGATAAGTGAAAGGGCGGCTATTCCGATAACAAGGCCCACGATGTACGGGAGCACAGAGAATGGATCATAGTATTCCGAAGTTGCAATGAGTATTGTTAGAAGTGATAATGGGACAGTGAGGATTCCCATACCAGTTCTCATTTCGGCTAGATGAGTTCGTTTCTCGGCTTCAATGGTTCTGATTATGGCCAGAATGGTCCTCATGTCTCTGGACTCGAGCTCACCGTTCTCACTGCCGATTTCGTTCAATTCAACTACTCCTCAAGCAAATCCTCATGTTTCAACTTCCTGCGTTGCTGCCTTCTCTCCGCAACAAGACGCCTTGCCTCATCCGGTCCTACTAGGTCTACGAGCCGCTCGAATGCTTCTGGCGCGTCCATAGAATCAAGCCACTTCTCAATCTCTTTCTGCATAGCCGGCGAGAGATCTTTCGCGAGTTTTTTCTTTCGCTCCTTTCTTCCAAGTCCAAAATCATCAGGACCAAGCAGACTCAATTTTCTCACATTCCTTCTGTTCTTGACTGATTCCCTCTATATTGATAGTCCATCCCGCTATATTAGTTCGCAACTGACAGCAATTCCACTTGCCTGTCAAAGATTATCCCATTCAATTGAAGCATGAATACGAATACTCCGCTATTCTTATATCCTAAAATGAAGGCTCTCCCTCCAGCATGGGTCGGTGGTCTAGCTTGGCATCACACAGTCACTCCAGACGTGTGCCATAGTGATTCTTGGTTTGGGACCAAGAATGACTGACCTTCTTGGCAGGAATCCAAGGGATCGCGAGTTCGAATCTCGTCCGGCCCACCATTACTTCTCAAAAGACTGATCCTTCCCCACATGGTACACTTCGACTATCGTCGAAATCCTTATCATCGCCGGAAGTGGCTGTTTCTATCATGTCAACGCAGTCCTCTGTCAGGGAACGTCTTGCTCGGCGAATCGCTGGAGAGATAGCTCTTTCTGAACATCCCGGGAAGGCTATGCGCACTTGGAGAGAGAGGTTCAGACTCCCCCAGATTGTTCTGGCTGAATATCTAGGGATAAGTCCTAGTGTCATAAGTGATTACGAGTCCGGAAGAAGAAAGTCGCCAGGTACGACGACCATTCGGCGCTTTGTCATGGCACTCTTTACACTAGACGACCGCAATGGAGGACAGGTCATTTCTGCTTTCATCCGTATGATGGATGTCAATCTGGTCGATTTGGACATAGTACTCGCAATGAGTGACTTCACATCCCCTCGAACAATAGGCGATTTCTGTAAGAAACTGAAGTGTACTGTGAAAACAGGCAAGGATTTGATGGATCGCGAGATCCACGGCTATACCCTTGTCGATGTTGAACGTGCGGTCAAAGAGCTCAGTAGCGAGACATTTCTCAAGCTTTTTGGCGCTACTACAGAAAGATGCCTTATTTTCACCAAGGTAAGCACTGGGCGAGCCCCAATGATTGCAATCAAGTCACAGGAGTTCAAACCAACGGCAGTCATCTTCCACGATGCTTCAGAAATCGATCACCTAGCACTGGAACTCTCCGAACAGATGGTAATTCCTCTTGCAGTGAGCCAAATTGACTCAGTAGAATCTCTAATTAAGGAACTCCATGATTTCAATTCAGACTGACCAAAGATTAGTTTGAGAATCGGCCCTCGTGCGACTAATCCATTCTTTATTCAGAGGTCTGTGGAGAGTTTGGTTCATAATCTCATGATAGAAGCATCTTCAGTATCGCCATTCTCACGATTACTCCATTGTAGACCTGTTCGAAATACTTTGCATGGAGTGTATCATCCATTTCAGCTGAGACTTCATCTACACGTGGCAGAGGATGAAGGATTATTGCGTCCTCCTTTAATAGCGGGAGCAGCGACTCGTTGAGAATGAATTGTCCCCTAACATCAATGAAGTCCTGTTCTAAGTAGAAGCGCTCCTTCTGAATCCGAGTCATGTAGACCACATCTGCGCCCTCAAGGGCATCATCTATAGAGTCTACCTCGATGGCATCAACACCCGCCTCTCTCATCGCATCTATAATAGCAGGCTTCATCCTCAGACTAGGTGGTGCCGCAAGTTTGACTTGAACATCATACCTGGCCAGAGCTATCCCGAGCGAGTGTACAGTTCTTCCATACTTGAGATCCCCACACAGAGAGATTGAGAGGCCGTCTATCTTCCCTTTCATCTTCCTGATCGAATAGAGGTCCAATAGTGCCTGTGTCGGATGTTCTTCGGAACCACTGCCAGCATTTATTATTGGCACTTTCGAGAATTCTGCTGCAACACGTGCAGACCCATCAAGAGGGTGTCGAATCACTATGACATCAGCGTAGCGCTCGACGGTGCGAATTGTGTCTGCTAAGGTTTCGCCCTTACTTCCAGCACTTGATACACCTGCTTCAGCAAAGCCCAGAACTCGTCCTCCCAGACGGAGCATTGCACTCTCAAAGGAGAGTCGCGTTCGAGTAGATGGTTCAAAGAAGAGGGTGGCCATTATCTTATTACTGAACTCTTGGGTTCTTTCTACTGCAACTGATTCCATATCTGCAGCAGTATCAAGAATGAGATCAATATCGTCGCGAGTTAGGTAATGAATACTAATGAGGTTTTGAAAATCTCCCATTCCAGCTGGCTCCAAATTTCGCTGGGATGACGGACAGAATTGAGTCTCTCTTTAGTCTTTCCACCTGTACTCTTTGTTTGAATTCAGCTCCGATTGTTCGAAGCATTACGTCCATACTTACGGACAACCTCAATTCTTCGAATCGTCATATCTGATTCTTTCAGCAACTTCCCGGCGAGCTCGTCTTCATAGTGTTCTATGTAGATGACCTCTTCAATTCCTGCGTTGATGAGCATCTTCGTGCATATACTACAGGGTCTGGTTGTAATATAGATCTTAGCACCCTTAACGGAAACTCCATGGTATGCTGCTTGGATTATTGCATTCTGTTCGGCATGTAGCCCTCTGCAGAGTTCGTGTCTTTCTCCAGACTTTAGGCTCATCTGTTCTCTAATGCATCCAACCTCGTCGCAGTGCGGAAGTCCCTTTGGCGCACCATTGTATCCCGTACTAAGAATCTGAGAGTCCTTGACAATCACTGCGCCAACCTGATTTCGCAGACAAGTTGAACGAGATGATACAAGATCCGCGATTTCTCCAAAATAGACATCCTTACTCTTTCGGGTCATCTCTTCACCGACACTCTTTGAATGATGACGAGGATGCAGCCTTCGCTCTTATGAAGTTCTTTGTCTGACATTCTCCAGATGGCAAAGGTAAAAAGAAGAGGAAAAGCTCGACTCTAACGACACAACCTAGTAGAACTTTTGGACCTCCGAGGTTGAATCCTTTGAAACAACGTGATGGCATAATTGTCTGGCCCGCCTATTTGGACTCCACATTGACTCGCGCGCAGGGCCGAAGAATACCGAAGAATCTGGCAGCACCAGAGATCACGCTGGAGATTCTTCGAGAAGCAGCTGATGGCATCTCGATGGAGTACGATATCGAACCCGAGAAGGTCTATCCTCGTTCATCTCTAGATCAGAAAGCTAAGGGATACATTGTACTTACGAATCCTCAAGGCCACAAAAAGAATCGAGTTCTTCTTGTGCTGGCCAAGGGTGTGCGAAGGATTGTAGCAAAGAGAGAGGCAGCCAAGAAAGTTGAGGCTTCAAAAAAGAAGGATAAGAAAGGAAGGAAGGGGACGCGGCATTAGCCACTAGATTGAGGTAAAAGTCATGAAACGTCTCGGTAGAGTTCTTCATATATCAAAGCGAGGGTCAATCATTCTCAGAACTGACAAGACTCCCCCCACTGGTCGAGACGCTGTAGTTGTGGACAAGAAGGTGCGGAAGATTGGTACGATTCAGGATGTGTTTGGACCAGTCAAGAACCCCTATGTAGCCATTCGTCCTTTTAGTAAGACAATCAACGAATCTATCGTCGGGCAGACTCTA
>JAUVHR010000282.1 GCA_030593165.1 Candidatus Thorarchaeota archaeon | reverse complement strand
TTATTACAATTCTAGCGGTAAGCCTTCCAGTTGCTTTTCATGGGCTCATGTTGTACCTTGTCTTCCCAGCTGTCAGTCCACTTATTCTTTCTACATTAACCTTGGCCTTCGGATTAATAGGCATAATTTCACTAGTTTATTCTTCAATAATCATATTTACGCACAATCTCAAAGAGTTCCGTTTTGATCTAGGGTGGTTCACAAGTGGATGCATCCTACTATTGGCATCAATTGTGCTACTATTCATTCTACCTCAAAACACCGCTTGGATTTATGCAGAGAATATGGAAATGGCTGCATTGTTCATTTTCGCTCTGTCTGCAGGAGTTCCATACTTGAGAAGAAAGGGATTCAGTAGATCCATTTCTTACTTTGCTGTTCTTGCACTACTGATTGCAGCATATCTTCCGCTCTTGACAACTGTAATAATCGAAACTAATCTGCTGACAGGCATAATATCTGGACCAAACATTCTTGCTCATTCCATCATCCAGATCAGTGCCGTATTCCTGGCGTCTATGATGGTATATCTCCTCTATTCGTTTTCTGCGAGAAACCCGTCGTGGCAACATTATCCGTTAATCCTAATACTATGCCTTTGGGCAAGTGAGTCAGCAATTGCAATTGTATCTGCATCATCTTCCACCATAAGTGAAACAATCGTACCTTATCTTGTGGGAAATATCTTCACGTTATTTCTCATCGCACTCACAATACGATGGACTAATCATCCTTATGGATCAGAACCACCAAAGAGATTACCAGTTGGTATCGCTCTTGCTGTTTCAGTCATGTTAATTTCAATTCTGCTTGGAGTTATCGTGCAAGACATAGCCATTATTCAAGTCCCCTATCTTGCAGCCAGTCATTTAGGACCAGCATTCCTCCTAGTCACTAACCTGATCGTTATGTTTGCATTTGTATTTCTCTTGTTTTTCCTGATTGATAAAACGAAAGGAAGAATTACAACTGAAATCTACATAGCAGCTTTCCTTTCCATGTGGACAATTCCAAACATCCTACTCTGTTTTTACGCTCATTGGACGGCAGGGTGGTGGATTTCTCAGATTCTAAGTTTCGCTGCGCTTCTGGTGGGACCAGCGATTCTAGCTAAATTATATCTTAGAGCAATCAAAGACACAATGGAGTCTCAACTACGCGCTACTCTATATGCTGACCTCTTGATGCATGATCAAACCAACTACAATCAAATTGCACTGACTGCTCTAGAGTTGTTGATGTTCCAGGAGTTAAGTGAGGAAGCGAGAGGAAGTCTTACAGAAGATGCTCATGAAGCAATTGTTATGTCTGACCAACTGATTGGTAATGTCAGATTACTTAGTGATGCAGAACGTCGTTCGAATGAACCTCTAACTTCAATGGATTTGATATCAAGTATAGCAATCACGTTAGACAAGATCACTCAACGAATCGGAAAAGAGAAGGATAGAATTCATCTAAAAGCAGATAGACCAGCATATGTCTTAGCAAATGAATTGCTCACAAGTACATTGTATAGACTCTTACTATCGACCATTGAAGAGTCACAAGATGGAAGTGCAGAAGTAGAAGTTGGTCTCATTTCCCAAGAAGGCATTGAATTTTGGGAGGTGTGTATCTCCATTCCAATGGATTCTGAAATTACAGAACGCAGAGCAAGGTTACGCAAAGAGCGAGGTCTCGCGAGTGGTGAAGCTATAACTCTTGAAGCAGCGAAAGCCGTCATTAGTACTTACGGAGGAGATGTATCAATTCAACATTCATCCGAAACGGACGGTCGAATTCTTCAGAAGGTTTTAGTTCGTATTCCAACATATCATGCAATATGATCACGCTATTGCTTGTACACCAGCGCAAGTACGTCAATTCGAGAACAGGAGTCTAATGAGATTCGTTCAATCAAACTGCAGACCTAACTGACTCGCTTGTATCCTTTCTTGATCTTCTTTTGAGTCTTGGACTTGAGATGCTTCTCTGCAAGTTCTTCGTTGTCAAACTTCTTGACTCTGTATTGACCGTCTGCACCAACCCGTCCAAAGAGAACCACTACTGTATTCCCAAAGCGTTTTCCAATCCAGAACTTGGAGCTCGCCTTCTTGTCTTTGCCACTCTTGTTCTTTTCCTTTGGCTTTTCGCCCTCAAACTCAAAGCGGGGTGCGCCGCTCATGTCATACTCCATTTCATTTTCCTACCTTGGTCTGTTCCTGCAAACCGCCGAACATGCCCGCAATTGTATTATTGGGCTGATGACATAAACTCAACTTCATGAGAAGTACTGTGCAGTTTATAGGGAAACCGTTCATACTCTACACCGGAGAGGATGGGCATGAAGATGGTGAAAAAACCGAAGGTCTCTGTTGACAAGATTGAGTCGCATGATGAGGCAGAAAAGGCGGCTCATGTACTGCGGGATGCAATACGATTCCACAACTACAGGTACTATGTTCTTGATTCTCCAATCATAACTGATGAAGAGTTCGACGAGCTGTTTCTCACTCTCATTGCACTTGAGGAAAAGTTTCCGGACCTCAAGTCACTCGACTCTCCTACACAGCAAGTGGGCGGCGCGCCACGAGAGGAACTTGGATTGGTGACTCACACGATTCCCATGGTCAGCCTGAAGACTGTGTACGAAGAAGATGCTGTGAGGTCCTTCGACCAGACTTGCCGGAGTGAGCTTGGTGTTGATGAGCTCGAGTACATAGCCGAACCCAAATTCGATGGTGTAGCAGTCGAGCTGGTCTATGAGAACGGCCGCTTAGTTGTGGCTTCTACCCGGGGGGATGGGGAAACAGGAGAAGACATCACAGCGAACATACGCACCATCAAGGAAGTTCCGTTAGTACTGATGTCCTATGAGGGCGAGGAACCACCCAGTCGATTGGTGGTCCGCGGGGAAGTATACATGGGCATAGACATATTCAACGAACTAAACAGGCAAAGGTTGGAAAAAGATGAACAACCATTCGCCAACCCACGAAATGCAGCAGCTGGCTCACTACGTCAACTTGACCCAATGATTACTGCCGGAAGATCATTGCAGATCTTCGTTTACGGGGTCGCAGAGGCAACAGGTAGAGATTTTGCAACTCAATGGGAGGCGCTCCATACTCTTCCGAAGTGGGGACTCAAGGTGAATACAAACCTCATTCAAGTCTGCAAGGGAATTGACAAGACGCTGGAGTTCCATAGGCAACTCGGAGAGTCGAGGGACGACTTACCGTACGAGATTGATGGTGTCGTATTCAAGGTCAATAGCATTGCATCCCAAGACAAGCTTGGTATGCGTGCCCGTTCCCCAAGGTGGGCAATTGCGTACAAATTCAAACCACGACAAGCGACAACCAAGCTCCGCCAGATCACTGTGCAGGTAGGACGCACGGGGCGGCTGACTCCAGTGGCCGAGCTTGAACCTGTGAACATCGGCGGCGTTGAGGTTGCAAGAGCCTCTCTGCACAACCTCAGTGAGATTGAGAGGAAGGACATCAGGATAGGCGATACCGTGATTGTTGAGCGCGCCGGTGATGTGATTCCTCAAGTTGTCAAGCCAATCGAAGATCTGCGAGATGGTACCGAGGTTGTCTTCCAGATGCCATCTCAATGCCCGATTTGTGGAGGAGAGGTTGTCATCACTGAGGACAAGAGGACTGCGTCTTGCACGAATATAGGATGCCCGGCTCAGCTTCGCAGGAGCATCAGTCATTTTGCTTGCAGAGGAGGCATGGACATAGAAGGGCTTGGGATGAAGAGAGTAGACCAGATGGTTGACGCAGGCCTCATCAAGGGCTTCGCTTCATTGTACACACTCACTGTGGACGAGCTAGCCGAGCTAGAGAGGTTTGGAGAAAAGACTGCACAGACACTCGTTGATCAGATTGCCAAGACCAAGCAGCAACCATTCCATCGTCTGTTATTTGCAATGGGCATACCTCTTATCGGCGCAGAAACTGCAAAGGTCCTGGCATCTCATTTCGGGTCAATGGAGCGCCTTATGAAAGCAACCGAACAAGAGTTGATAGAAATCGATTCAGTTGGACCTGAGGTAGCCCAGAGCCTGATTAGTTTCTTCTCTAGCGATACAACCAGACAGATGGTCACTGAGTTAGAGGAAGCCGGATTAACTCTATCAGCAGAGGAAGAGGTAGCACCAGGTGAGAAACCACTTGATGGTCTCAAGTTCGTGTTAACTGGAGTACTGACAAGATGGACTAGAACAGAGGCAGCTAGTCTTATCGAATCACTTGGAGGAAAGGTCGCTTCAAGTGTGAGTCGCAAGACTGACTATCTCGTAGCTGGAGATAAGGCGGGCTCCAAGCTGACTAAAGCGCAGAAACTTGGAGTGACAATTCTCTCAGAGGATGAATTCGCCGAGCTGACCGGGTCCACCTAAGGACTTGATTCTGTATACATGGGTAACAATCATTTGTTCGGTCTTTGATTTCTTACACTACTCTCAATCCTTTTGCTGTTCTTGAGATCCCATCGATTACCATTGGTATCATTCCAATATCTTTAGAATGTACCTCAATCAAGACTAGAGCTTGCATAATTCTAGTCCTTTCATCGCGTCGAAACATAATGTTATATTTTGTCGCAGGATAGTCGCTGGGGAATACGAAGATGAGCCTAGTGGAACTTCCAAGCATACTGGCGGAGATGTTTTTCATTCTCATTCCTGTTCTTATGATAAGTCTAAGCTATGTTATCATCAAGTTAGCTGATAGTAATTCTACAAGCAAGACTAGACGTTTCATGGTCCATCTTGTAAGACCAATACAACTGCAGTCCATTGAAAGTAAAGATTCGCAAGATGCAGTAGATAAGAAAGCTCACCTGAAACAGCAGATCGTACTCAGACTCGGAACGGTCTATCTTGCCATAGGTGTGTTTCTTCTATGTAGTCTCATCGGTACGTTCTATTATA
>JAUVHR010000246.1 GCA_030593165.1 Candidatus Thorarchaeota archaeon | reverse complement strand
GGGTGGGCGGGGTTTCCGTGGTCTGCGTTGGCCGTTTCTTTGCAGGGGTGGCGATCCTTGTGCAGGGGGTGGAGTACACATTCGAAGCCATCTCCGCCAGTGCAATTGATCTTGGAGTCGATCTTGGAGTAGCCATTGCTCTAATCGCAGTTCCTGGAATCATAGGAGCTTCTTTAACCAAGGAGGATTATTGAAGCTAGGACTTATTGTGGGGGGGTGTTTTTTCTACCGAACGGTGTCGGGGGTATATCTTCACTTGTGACGTTGTAGTGTAGGAGATTTATATTATTCTTTACCCCAAGGATAGGCGTATTTAATTTGTAATCACTTCTTCACCCAGTAAACCAGCACTGCCTTCTTAGCCCCAAGCCTGTACTTCTTGATGAAATCAGACTGCTCCATGATTGAAGATGTCCTCACATTTGAAAACGACTTGCCGAAGCTCAGGCTCAAAATCAAGCGCGCTTGCTGATTGGTAATCTCGCGAACGTCCTGAAAAAGCTGCTTCGCGCGGTGAGCGTGTCCTCTTCCCTTGGTCACGTCAAGCCGCAGTGGGAGTTCCATGATTGAGGTCATTCAGTTCACATCCAGTGAGGGAGGGCCATCAGATCAGAAAGAAGAGTGTGACGCCCAACTGTGACCTGAACCAATGACCCTGATGATAATGAATTAAACAAGCCATTTATGCGTTTTTGCATACACGATATCAGCATCAGCTGTGACCTATGATGCTGGAGGAACGTGAAGATTGAGCCTGTCAAAGAGACTTGCCAAGACCATGAGGAAGAGCAAGAAGGTCAAGAGCAGGTTCAAGCACAGGGATTATCGCTCTAAGTCTGAGAATAAGGGCAAGCCGCCACAGGTCTTTAACCGTCGAGGGGACGGCTATCTGACTGATTATCTCTTCGATGAACATGAATAGTAGTTCCACAGGAAGCTCATCATGGGAGGCGGGGATTGTTACAAAGGAAGATTCAGTAGTAGAGGCTGTTCGAGATTCTATTCTGAATCTTTGGGAGAAATTGGACTCAGAAGAGGAATAAGAAAACAAAACACGTCGGTGGAGCTAGAGACCCTTATTCAATTTATCTCGTTCCCTTTCGTAGAACCATTCTTCCAGCTCGAATAATTGAACAGGTTCGACTAATGCAGACCGGCGAATGCAGGTCACACTCTTGGGCACCCAAATAATGTGCCTTTGACTAGGCGACAAATGAACCTCAATTTCGTACGCTTTTGCAGTCTGCTGGATAATCTGACCTTGGAAAACCGGGCCAATTACTGTAGTGAAGTGTTGACGATAGTATCTGTTCTTCTTCAAAAACTCAGATTCGTTCCTTCTCTGTGTAAACACAATACATTGTTTCTTGGCTTATCCACATTGGCTTATAACAAGCTCGAAGCAAAAGAAGTTCAGCAACGTTCTTCAGTGAATGAGAGCAGATGTTTCCTTCTGGATGCATCTTGCTGTTCACCAAACAACTCAGTCAGGCCCACCAGAGCGTTTTCTGAATCTTCTTTCTGGATCGAAATTTAAAGTCGACATAACTGTGTATACACAGTCCTTGAACCTTCCACGTGGAAAGTCTGGCATCAAGTAGGATACCCTAGTTCCACCTAAACTACACCATGCATCACAACCATAGATCCCTTCAGGGAGCGATATATTTGTTGTCAAGATTGTTTCACAAAACGATGATGGATATGTAATCTCGTTTAAGAAACTCGAATGGTCCAATTTGGGGATTCCTTGACTCCTGCCTTTTCTTCTATCTAGCTTAGCAGAAGTCTTTTTCAGATTTCCATTTCCATGCATTATCAAGTGATTGAGATGGAAAGAGTTGTTGAGAGGTTGATACCAGCATTTAATACTCGCTGCTGCCCCAGACCATTGGATTTGTGCTATGAGGCGTACAGTTTCGATTCTGTTCATTCTTGTGTTATCGTTGATTCTGATCGTAGCCAGTACGATCAGTCTACAACCCAGAGAGGATGCATCTCTTGCCTCGGTCTCAACAGTTTATGTAACTGACCTTGCTGAAGAAGTCTATAATCTGGTTTACGAGGAATCCTTCAGGCAGTTCATCATTAAGGTGTCTGAGAATGGTACAAGAGAATACGGGACTGCAGAGAACGTTTACGCCAAGTCGTGGATTATGACTCAACTCGAGAACGTTTCTGATGGGGCAATTGAAGTCACGGAGTTTGGAGATTATGATTCAGTTCTGGGACGCCTCCCAGGGACTCTAGGGGCAGATGGTCCTGTTGTGATGATAGGAGGCCACTACGACACTGTGGATGTACCTGGCGCTAACGACGATGGATCGGGCGTCGCAGCCACATTGGAATTGGCCCGAGTACTCTCCAACTACACTTGGCCCCTCGACATCTATTTTGGCTTCTGGAATGCTGAGGAGATAGGCCTTTACGGCTCTTGGGAAACCGCCGAGATGTTCGCAGAAGTAGAGAGGGATATTCTGGTCTACTTCAATATCGATATGCTCTTAGTTGAGGACCCTGGTGCACCCATAGATGAGAGAGTCTGGATGATCTACGATAACTCCCCTGGAGCTCTGTTCCAAGATTCCCAGTATTGGGCAGAGCTAACGCGGGTCATGAACAACAACTACGATCAACCGATAATCCTCCCAATGAAGGCTACACACTTTCCCTACTATGGCCAATCTGACCACTATCCATTCCATGCTACCGGTTACAAGAGTTCGGTCTTCGCATTCGAAAGCGGGGTTAGTATTGACGACGCTTACCATTCAGAAGATGATACTTGGGACAACCCTCTCTACAACTACACTGTCGCAACAAGCACAGTCTCCAGCATTGGTGCGAGCATAGCCTATACATTGAGCAGAACACTAGGTCAGCGGACAACCTCAAAGTACGATGTGAATCTGAACCCAGGGGCTACCAGAGATCTGTACATTGAGATATCCATTAACACCGAGGTAACCGTTGATGCGTCCTGGTCAGGAGCTGATGGCCTTGACTTCACGCTGAAGAAAGATTCAGGTCCGGTACTGAACTCAAACTCAACTGCTCTTGCGTCAGGAATCAATGAAACAGTCCTCAATGAGGACACGTCAGGTTTTGGAATCCATGTTCTCGAAGTGAAGAACACAGGGTCTGGTAGCGTCAGTCTCGAAATAACAATCTCACATGAAACCGACATAGAAGGAAATGGCGTTCCAGACAGTCAGGAAAACTGGTTCAATGATTTCGATGTCGATACGGATTCTGATGGAATTTCTGATGGAGATGAAGAACTAATGGGTCTCGATAGGTACGGGAATGATGCAGACTCAGATGGTATGCCTGATGGGTGGGAAGTCGAGAACGGACTTGATCCAACAGTTCAGGCAGACAGGTCTGGAGACCCTGATGACGACGATCTTCCAAACATCCAGGAATACATGGCTGGAACGAACCCGCAAGAAAATGATACAGACTCAGATGGTATGCCTGATGGGTGGGAGGTGGACAATGATCTGAACCCTTTGGTAGATGATTCGCTCCTGGACGCAGATGGAGATGGATTGCCCAATCATCTAGAATATGTCAACGGCCTGGATCCGCAGGTAGCAGACTGGATCGACCCGATAGTCCCATTGTCAATAGGTGGAGCGATAGCTATCTTCGTGGTAATCGTAATCATCTATGCCCGAAAGAAGGGTGCTTGAAGCTCAGCTCGTTTCCTTGATTCTCAGCTTCTGTGGACGTGCATTTGGGACCCTTTCTATAATCCCACGGGCCTCTAAATCCAACTTGATCGTTGTTTAGTACCAGTTCACCGACTCCTCAAAATCAGCCCCAATCCTACGCTTGATTTCCAGACCTAGCTGTGTGAACCCTAACTCTTGTACTTCCCCAAGAACCTCAAGGATAGCGGCCTTGATTCTGTCATGCTTTCGCTTCTCAATGTTTACTCCCTTTTTCCCTGAAGGGTGCTTTGTCAATATCCTATCGGACAATAGCTCAGACCTCCGTCGCCAAGGCCATTTCGACTTTGAGGTCCCGTCAAACGGAACATGGTACGCAGTGTTTTACAATGAATACTCTACGATGTTCAATGTCACCGTTGAGGCGGCAATTGATTTCGAGGCAGAGGAAATCGAGGCAGAGGAGATTGACCCTTTTTACATTACTGCAGCTCTGAACATTATTGGAGCTGGTATCATCATAGGAATAGTGGTCGTCTTCTATGGCAGGTATAAGAAACAGCTCGCAGCAGTTCATCCCCCAGCTCAGCCAATCTTAGATTGGTGTAGACATTGTGGTCTTAGACCGTTGCCTCAAGGGACAGAGTACTGTCCAAACTGTGGAAAGGACACTAGGCTTGAATCCATCGGACTCCAGTGAACGAGCAACTCTTTAGTCGCACCTTAAATTGTAATACGTAGACTATACGTCGCTATGACCAAATTCAGAATTGTGATGCGGGAACGCGGCATATCAGACCTGGAAATACTTCGGGAAAATACTCGGTCTTCTCACGATAGCAATCATGAATGAGCTCTATATCCAAACTTTCTCCGAGATCTAATGTACATACGATATTCCAGACTATGAGCTTTCCCTTCAGTCTTATATTCATGCCAGTTTCTTTGAACTTACGAGAGAGCAACCTCCTTGCCTTGCCTATTGTTTCGAAGTCTTTGGCACCGGAGAAAGCCACCTTTCCACCACTGTATATTATAGCTGTGACGCCTAGATTAGCCATTCTTAATGAAACAATATGAGATGGCGTAGAATTTGTATCTGTCTGGAAAGCATCTCTAAGACGTTCCAAATCGATTGCAGTGCCGGAGTCTATTGCTCCAAAGAAGACTACTAGGAATTGGAACGAACGGCGTAGGAGAAGCTACCCAAGAATTCTTGCCAATAGGTCTGACACGCCGGTCAGGAATTCATCTAGGTGATCCTGATGAATAAATGCTCCTGCCGCCATTGGGTGACCTCCAGCTTCCACGATGAGCGAGTCATGTTTTCCGTTCAAATACTCTCCAACTTCAGTGAACGCTTCCTTCAAGTTGATGCCCTTCTTCACCAGGGACCTTCGACACCGGCCTGAAACCTTGACTCTTGGGCCTTTATCGGCAGTATTCGTGCTCACGCCAATCACTGGCTTATCATCAGGCACAATCCGGGAGCCTTGCGCCATCCCAATGACAATGCCCACAATGGTGTCTGGAGTCTGTGGGTCGTTCACAACATACATGCCAATCTTCTCTTCGTAACCTTCTGATTCCAGTCTACGTAAAGCTGTTGCCAAATTCATCCTATGCTGCTTCAGAAGCGTGTGTCCTTCTAGGAGCGCTTCTTG
>JAUVHR010000254.1 GCA_030593165.1 Candidatus Thorarchaeota archaeon | reverse complement strand
CAGTTGCCCTGCTCATCACCGCTGTACTTTATATCAATGAGTTTCCAGATTTCAAAGCAGATCGTGATTCTGGCAAGAAGACATTAGTCGTCCGTCTTGGGCGAGACCGAGCCTCGAAGGGTTATGCTCTACTCATGGGAGGAGTCTATATTTCCATTATCGTTTCCGTCTTTCTGCAATTGATGGTGTGGCAGACATTGATTGCACTCGCAACACTCCCTCTGAGTGTGTTTAGCATTCGGCATGCCCTCAAGGCCTTTGATAGTTCGTTTGAGCTTGTCCCATCAAATGCAGCTACAGTCATGACACATCTTCTAACGGGACTTCTGCTAACTCTAGCTTTCATCCTTCATGGATTAATGATGGCAGAATTCTGGACCTACGCATGTGGTGCACTTGCTCTCCTACTAGCCCTTGTGCTTGTCCGAAAGATGTCTGCTCCGCCACCTAGTTAAGCGTCACCTGGTTCAGCGATTGAAGAATGGTCTCAATGGGCAATCAAGACTGATTCGGATTTTCAGTACACTTCGTCGAGTCCGTCCCATGTGAATCCGAGCGCTTCTGCAGCAAGTACTGACAGGTCTTTGACAACTCTCTGTAAACCTGCCTGAGGAAGCTGGTCGAACATGAAGTCTACACAGGTGGGACATGCCGAAGCCACCACGTCTGCATTTGTCTGTTCAATGTCCTCCACCTTCAGTTTGTTGATATGAACTGCGAAGTCTGCATCAACTGGACGAAGCACTCCGCCGGAACCGCAGCAGAAACAGTTGGCCTTGTTGTGTGGCAATTCTTCAAACTCCACTCCAGGCAAATGCTCCAACACTTTGCGCGGTTCCTCGTAGAAACCGGAGTTTCTACCAGCGTCACATCCATCGTGAAAAGTGACAGTCAAGTCCAATGGCGTAGTGAACTGAAGCTTGCCCTCATCGATCAAATTCGAGAGATACTCCGCTCCGTATACAATCTCGAATGGAACATCAATATCAAGGAACTCATGATATTCGTGAGCCCACATCTTGTAGCAACCCGGGCAGTTGGTCACAATACGCTGAACACCAAGCTCCTTGTACTTCTCGATATTATGCATTGCAAACTTCCTAGCAGTTTCAAAATCGCCAGTCATGATGAGTGGGGCTCCACAACACCACTCCTCCTCTCCAAGCATGGTGTAATCCTCGCCAATCTTCTCCATGATTAGAAAAGTGGCGATTGTGGCTTGAATGGATATTCCTCTGAATGAAGACGCGCAGCCGAAGAAGAACGCTGTCTTTGCCTTGCCGCCAACCTTCTCTTCTAGAAGGTCTTCCTGTGGCGACCAGTAGCTCCACCCGTCAATTCTTTCCGAATTGTCCTGACCTTGAATGTTGAAGGTTTCAACCATGGTGTCGCGCATGGGCACAAGTTCCTCGGGCCACATTCCGCGGTTTAGGAAGTCATTCCTCAAGAGCTGGTAGACCTTGACGAACGGAATGTCCACCTGACATACCTCTTCGCAGCCCCCACAGAGGGTGCAACCAAAGACTGCATCTCTGAGTCCCTCAAGGCCTTCCCTGGCGGGAAGCCGACCTTGCATCAATGAACGGGCAATAATCATTTTGCCCTTAGCTGAATAGCTCTCCAGGTATTTGGTCTTGTATGTGGGGCACGAGCCATTTCCGACTTGGCAGTAACTACATTGTGCGCAGGTAAAGGGCATATCTTGGAGATTGTGTTTCTCGAGAGCGGGGAACTTCATTATTGCAATACCTCGTTGCTTGTGAACGAAACAGAGTCTGAATCTGCCAGTTCCGGTGATGAGGAGCACAACAATCTAGCACTAATACTTTTTCTATTATCCTCTGTCTTGCAGAAGAAGCACTTCTCGCTAGGTTTTTATGCTGCAAGTAGATGCCAACTCTCAATTCGAGTGGACCTCATATGTCAGCATGGAGAGAGCCTGCGTGACGCTAAAGAAAAAGCATGAAGCCAAACTGCGAGAGGTCTTTGGAGACCGACTCATCACTGCCAAACATGAACTTATCATTCAATCCATGGACGTGGGCGCGCTGCCTAAGCAGGTTGGCTGGATGATGAACCACAACCCCGACGCTATTGTTCAGCCGATTTCTGCCGAGGAGATTCAGAAGCTCTACAAGTTTGCTAACAAGCACAAGGTTCCTCTTGTACCTCGTGGAGCAGGTACATCGGGATACGCCGGAGCCATTCCCAGAAAGGGTGGCATAATGGTTGACATGCGTAGAATGGATTCCATTCTCGAAATCGACGAGGAGAGTCTTACAGTTACGGTCGAACCTGGCATCTCATGGGGCAATCTCCAATTCGCCCTCAACCGCCAGAACCTAGACACTCGTACTTATCCATCATCTGGACTAGCAGCCACGGTTGGCGGCTGGGTCGCACAGGGCGGGGACGGCATTGGCTCTCTCAAGTACGGAAATGTCAATGCCAACGTTCTCGAGGTCGAGGTTGTACTACCAACTGGGACGATTATCAAGAGCAAGGATACGGACTTGTTCTGCGACACTGAAGGAATCCTTGGAATAATCACAAAGGTCAAGCTGAAGATCAAACCCTACACACCTGTCAAACCAATAGTCGTGAGTTTTCCGGAGAATTACCTCCTTGTCTTTGCGATGGAGAAGATCCTCGAGGAGGGTCCAATGCCTCACACAATCAAATTCGAAGAGAGCAAGTACACAGACGTAAAGAAACGGATTTGGGATAGCGATGAACCGTTTCCGTTTCCAGTTCATCACGGTATGGTCTTGGTTGCCTATGATGGAACAGAAGAAGAGGTTGCTGAAGGCCACGCAGTCGTTCGCAGAATAGCGGAGTCTCACAAGGGCGTGGTCTATGATGAGAAAGTTGCAGAGCATGAATGGCATGACCGCTACTACCCGATGCGAATCAAGAAAGCGGGGCCATCTTTGGTTGTAGGTCAGGCTTTTGCACCACTGGAGAACCTTGCCCCAATTCTGGATGATTTTCAGTTCGAGCAGGCCTCTGCCATTGCCGGCATTGATGGTTACGTGACATCCAAGACTGGAGTAACCTTAATGGGATACTTCCTCGAGGACGAGCGTCGCATGTTCTTCATGTTCAGTTGGGCACAGAGCTTTGTCATATTCAAGATTGCTCAGCGTCACGGAGGGCATGTCCACTCCACTGGAATTTGGTTTGCCAATTACGCTTCTCAATACTTTGGTCATAAGCGGCTCGCAAAGATACGAGCCGCAAAACTGAAATACGACCCGAAGGAGGTCTCCAATCCGGGCAAAGTATTCGCTTACTGGCTTCCGTTCATTCTCAGGATTGGTAAGTACTTCCTTTGGATTTTCTACGACCTTTTCAGGAATGGCTTTGGTCGAATCGCACCAATCCTTCTGAAATGGCTACAGAACGTTCCACCACTCAAGTGGGTACTCCGATGGGGGCGCGCTCACAGTCCATGGCCAGTACAGTACGGTCTCGGATGTTGCATGGTTGACGGTGCTGCTGCGGTAGCTTCACGCTGGGACATGGAGCGTTTCGGAATGCTCCCGCTCTTCGGCCCACGTCAGTGCGATGTTCTGTGGATATCCGGTTCACTCACAAAGAAGATGGCGCCGAGGCTACGCAGGATCTACGAGCAGATGCCTGAGCCCAAGTTTGTGATATCATTCGGTCAATGCGCAGCAAGCGGCGGCCTGTTTTGGGACGGCTACTCACTTGTGACACCGCCTGACAAGATAGTCCCCGTAGATGTTTGGCTCCCAGGATGCCCACCCAAGCCTGTGGACTTCCTTAGAGCTCATCTTATTCTGCAGAACAAGATAAGGGCTGGGACAACTCACTGGCAGCGCAAGTACGAGAATCAGGACGCGATGGGAATCGTGCAGTAACGGAGGATTAGGAATGGCACTCAGAGAGGATAGCGATTGGTACTGCTTGCTATGGCTTGGAATAGTGATTCTATCGGCTTACTACTTCAGCTTCTTCTACTTCAGCATGACAGTGGCAACATTCCTGCCAATGATGTTGAGCTCATACTCAGTCAATCTGACAATGCTGCTACTTCTGCCACCGGTACTCATATTCTTCTTCGTAGGCTACTTGAGACCCGAGCGCAGCAAAGCAAAACCGACCGTTCTCGCCATTGGTGTTACTGCGGCTCTCTTGTACACGATCTTCGCGATCTCACTAGACTCAGCCCTCGGCGGGGGTCTGTACTTGGCAATCTGGGGGATTGGAAGCTCACTGCTGGTCGCAGGAGCCCTTTCGATTAGTCAGCCCCTTGATGAGAATATCAGCCCTGGGATTCTTGACGTTAGCTCGCTTCATTACGGTCCTCCTCCCAAGGAGGAACCCGAAGTGCCTGTAGAAGAGGCCCCCGTAGAAAAGGATCCTGTTGAAGAAGCCCCACCTACGGAAACATCTGCGACCGAAGAAGAGCCGGCTCCAACTACGGAACCATCTCCATCTACTGACGAAGAGTAAAATGTCAACTGTTCAGCAATCCTAGGATGCTTCCAGATTTTCCACACATTTCCTTCAGTATGGGGATGAAGATAAAACGGACTCTTAGACAGGGATGTCCCGGCGGCGGAAGACGAGCAGGCTTGCAGCGATGAGAACCACGTTAACTCCTCCCAGCACGAGGATGTCCCGCAGGAGGTTATCAAAGATTCCTAGAGCAAACAAGTCGATGGTGTTGTAGTAGAACCAGGTGGTGGCATACTTGATGACCTGCTGCGCTTCCGGGAAGTACTGCCAGAACGTCCCGACGAAGAACATCAGGAACATAATCATCATGGCGGCTCCCATCGTCTTCTTTGTATCCAAGAAGATCGTGGCGAAGAACAGGGCAGTCATGACCAGCGTGCCGAGGTGCAGGACGGTGACTACATAGACCACGAGCAGTCGATCCCAGTGGAGTCCGAAATCAATGAACGTAGGTGAGGTTGTCATTCCTGCCCCGACGAGTACTACCACGATGCCCATGAGGCCAGCGATGTAGAGGAATAAGAAACTGATTTTACCCGCGAGGTAGGACGACCTGCTGATTGGCTTGGAGAGGATCAAGTCGATGGTCTGGTCCTCGACCTCTGCCGGGAGGGCTGTGCTGGAGGCCATGTAGACCAAGAAGATGCCCACATACATCCACAGGAAGGTGAAGAGCTCTGTGCCAAGGAACCCGTAGGGACTGCTTAAGGCGGCTATCCCGCCCACGAAGTCGAGGAACTCCTCGGGGAACATTTCAAGGATGGGTCCAAACGA
>JAUVHR010000072.1 GCA_030593165.1 Candidatus Thorarchaeota archaeon | reverse complement strand
TGAGCTTCACGGCAGAATTGATGTACCATCCGAGGCTCAGCGCATGCGTGTTGACCAGAAGGAACTCGTGCGTCTGATAACTACTTGGGGTTGGAAGCTGTTTGATGTACAGGATGGCTCTTTACTCTTGGAAAAGTGGCTTCTCGGAACACTGGAACGTTCGGTTGAACGCAACGGATATCTTGAGGTTTCTGAGGAGGCTCGACGACTTGACCTAACAGACCGAGATATTTTGCTTGCCATCAAGCGATTTGGCTGGGAGATGGTTTCAACCACGGATGACCGTCTTGTTCCTGCCCATATTCTCAGACAGGACCTATCAGACCGTCTAGAGTCCGAAGGCCTCCTAGACCTTGAACGAGAATCCAAGAGGCTCCACGTAGACTCGTCCGACATCCGCACACTTCTCAGGGGAAAACGGAAACTCTACGTAGAGACTGAGTTTGGTTCGCTCTGCCTGATATCCCACCTGAGGGAACTGCTTGAAGATAACCTCGAGCTTGCGGGGATGGTATTCCCCAAAGAGGAAGCCAAGCGGCTGGGAGTAAGTACGGCAATTATCGGCAGCATCATCAGCGATATCCCTGGGCTTAGGAAGGCTTCAGATGGTCGATACATCTCACTCAGTGCTTTGAAGAGATGGCTTCTCATGATGGTGAAGGAATCTGGTGTTGTTGAAACAGAAGCAACAGAGGAAAAGTGGGGCCTTGCAAATGTCCAGCTCACTATGCTGATGAAGCGGTTCGGCCTTCGAACAGTCCTCACACCTGCAGGCGATCATCTCTCAGTCGCTTGGATCCGAAGAAAAATCCAACGCAAGATAGACGCAAGACTAAGTATTGACCCTCATATCCTGTCAGAGGAGCTAGGCATTGATACCGGTGTTGCTGCCGCGATACTCGCTCAGGTCGAAGTTGATGCTCTCACCGACAGAGATGGTGTCCTTGTTCCATGTACCGTCATAAGGCGAGCATTGCAAGTCACATATGATCAGAAAGGAATGATCGACATCGGGAAAGAATCAGAAGAGCGCGGTTTTGATGTTTCTGACTTGGAACGACTTGTAGACGAAATGGAATTGGATGCCATAAAGAGCACCACTGGGAAATTAATCGCAGTGAAGACGCTTCTTGGACTCCTGCGAAGAGCAGTGACAACACGAGGAATATTCGATTTGGAGCTGACTGCAAAGCGATTACGTCTTGTCTACTTGGATGTGATACCGACAATTCGTCCACGCCTTCAGTCAAATGAAGTAATTTCTGAGAGTGC
Source organism: Candidatus Thorarchaeota archaeon (assembly GCA_030593165.1). Lineage (GTDB taxonomy): Archaea > Asgardarchaeota > Thorarchaeia > Thorarchaeales > Thorarchaeaceae > JAJRWI01. The sequence continues at coordinate 10,487 of JAUVHR010000072.1, read as the reverse complement.
AGGTGTTGTATTCAGCACAACTTGGCTCGATGGTTTCATGGAGTTTGCAAGAGAACAGAGGGTCATTCGGGTGACTTCCTTTGCCCGTGAACGCGGTCTCCGTAGGAACACACTCTTGACTCTACTCAGAGAGAACTTGGATGGGGTGTATGTCCCACGGTCAGATGTCTTCGTTGTGAGAGAGTAGTTCACCTCTCTGTCCCTCCAATTGATTGTATTGTATATACACGTACAGGATTCCATGTGGAATCGTATATATGCTGGGGCGCTCACTCGCAGATAGGTATCCAGCCATGGCCAGAGTTACCACTTACAAGATTCGTCGCATGAAGAGTAAAGGCAAGAAGATAGTAATGCTCACTGCCTATGATACTCCGAGCGCACAGATTCTCAGCGAATGTGGAGTCGATATGATCCTTGTTGGAGACTCTGTCGGGAACTCTCTTCTAGGCTATGAGAGCACGATTCCTGTGACCCTTGATGATGTCATCCATCACTGCGCTGCTGTTGCTCGTGCAAAAACAAAGAGCCTGATTATTGGTGACATGCCATTCATGTCATACAAAGTCAGCGCCGAGCAAGCCCTTCAGAATTGCGGTCGCATGCTACAAGAGGGCGGCGCTGAAGCAGTGAAGATTGAGGGCGGCGGCAATGTTGTCGATATCATCTCGGCTGTGGTAGATGCCGGAATCCCTGTCATGGGGCATATTGGTCTGACACCTCAATCGATCTATGAACTTGGTGGTTATCGGGTTCAGGGTCGAACAGCTGACTCGGCCGAAGTTCTCGTGGAACAGGCAAAGCGAATCGAAGCGGCAGGCGCTTTCTCTCTAGTCATTGAGCTTGTCCCCACAGAAACTGCCAAGGCTATCACCGAAGCAATCAACATTCCTACTATTGGAATCGGAGCCGGTCCACACTGCGATGGTCAGGTGCTTGTTTTGTGGGATATGCTTGGGCTCTTCGAGGACTTCGCGCCTAAGTTTCTCAAAAAGTATGCCAACATACGGCAAGTAATTTCAGACGCTGTGAAACAATATGCAAAAGAAGTGAGGGATGGTGAGTTTCCGAATGACTCACACAGCTTTGAGATGGCCGAGGAAGAGTCGGGCCGCCTTTATGGGCGAAGTAAGCCCAACGAACCTTGACTCTCTTCCTAGCTCTACTCTTTATTGATACTCTCGTTGAGAGCCTTGACAAGGCCATCTGCGTCAATGCCATGCGCAACAGCGCCTTGCTCGATGTTCTCGAATTGGGCAACCGCACATCCGTAACAGTGCATTCCCCATTCCATGAAAGTTCCTGCAGTTTGTGGCCAGCGAGCTACTACCTCGCCAATTGTCATTTCTTTTTTGATTGTTTCACTCATTTATCTCACCAGCGCGTTAACAATGGTTAAATGGTTACAGGTAAACCTCGGAAATTTAGTTAATATACTTTGCTTTGTGGTTCTCAGAATTTGTAGAGGTTGCCAACTCCATTGTTGATGTATGCCTCCGGGAAAACCTTCGCCAGGGCATGCTGTGCTCTCCAACCAGTGCAGTGGCATGGGACAATCACCTCGGGGGAAATCTCCCTTAGATCCTCGGTCGTATGTGGAATTCGTGTTGCACTGTCTGGGCCAATGAGATGAAATCCGCCTACGATGGCATGCACCGTTGCTGTGCCCGTTAATCGTGTCGCTTCATGAGATATATTCACAATACCTGCATGACTGCAACCCGTTACAACCACAAGTCCTTTTTCTTTGACCTTCGCAATGAGAACACGGTCGTCCACAACAAGGCTATCATCGACCCATTGTCCGTCTACGAGGGCCTTCTGACCTGTGAATCCTTTCTCGTAGTCAGTCCGCCTTGGAATCTCTCCGCTCAACAGGAGCATGCCATCTGCGAGAAGTGTTGGCTCAGGATCAATCATCAATTTTCCGCCTGTTTCAACGATTTCACTCCGGGTTGGGACTGGTTCAAGTCGGCGAAGCGTTTCTCCGGACTCTGTGGTTCTGGTCACAGCTCTTGGAACGAGAGCTCGTGGATGGATGTAGACCAGTGTGTCATCTCGGGCTATCTCTTGTAGTACCCATAGTAGCCCACCCGTGTGGTCCCAATGACCATGAGATATAACGATGGCCTCGATATTCTGAAGCGACAATCCCAGTATCTTCAGATTATGCGACAGGACCTCACCTGACTCACCAGTATCATAGAGGATTGTCCTGGTTTCCGATCCCCTGCGGACTCTTACAAGAACTGATAGCCCATGACTCGCCCTCAAGTGTCCCAAATGAGGACCCCTTTTCTCCACCCACTGTGAGGGCCTTAGCGCATCTTTCCTCGTGAGCTTCGAGAATGAGTCAATGACATTATCCATTAAAACAGTAATCTCAATCCCATCTGCCGTTTCAAGGCTCATCAGTGTCGATGCCCCGACTATATTATCAAATCATCGAGACCCTTCTCTCTGAGAACATTCGGAAAGATTGTATAGAGGGGCTTGATCTTCGATAACAGTCCAAGTGCCTTAGCGATAGAACCCTTCATCTTGATTTGGCCCTTTGCCATGGCCACAGTTGTTTTCAATTTACCCTGCCAGAATTTCAACGTGGTTTCAGATGTACTCCATACGACAATTTCCGGCTCAACATCCGAGTCGTAAAGGAGTGTTCCGATTTCGCCATCAGGTCCAGGGTCGCGAAAATTAATCGTGACCTGAACTTCGGGCTGAGTGATATCAAAACGAACTACGACCTCTGATTTCGTGAGTTTCTCCATCACTTCAGTCTCTTGCTTTGCAAGTTCCCAGAATCTATCAAAGACATCCATTAATTGCTCTTTACTCTCGAAGAATGGCATTTCTCATTCTCCTCCTCAGGAACATTGAATATCGCAGAATAGAAGTCTTTTGGGTCTTCGCCATTCCATGCTGAATCACTTTTTGCGGATTCGTTCTATCATGTCAGCAAGCGCTTTCTGTCGGACACCATCGAAGTATTTGTGATGTGTGCATATCATGATCTTCATGTTACACACTGCCGCATGACTTCTAATCCTCTGCACAACATTATCTACCGCAGTTAGGTCCTCACCTGATAATAGACAGAAGATCGTTGGTTCTATGGCGGAGATGAATATATCCCAAAACGTTAGGGGGAACTCCTGTTTAAACCAGTCTTCAATCCCTTGAATGTCTATAATCGATTCATCCCATCCGATTTTGGCAATGAACGGTATGCTAGTCGCAGCCCCAAGCTCAATAAGTGCTTGGAACTTGACGGCTCTGCTATCAACCATCTCATCCAGAAGTCTTCTCACTCTTTTTGCGGTTAGACCTGACATGCTGGCGATGTCCACAAGTGACATCCTTGGATTGTCAACAAGACAGCTCAGAATCCTCAGATGGAGCTTGGTAAGAACTATCTCTGTGCCCTTGGGGGATAGGATGGGGTGAAGCTCGGTTTTCTCCACTCCAGACCGCCCCCTTAGAAAAGCACCAAGTTCGAGGAGTTCAACTTGGTCAGTGTACTCTCCAATGAGCATGAACAGGCCGTAGGTGTAGGATGCAGCGGCGATGATATGAGAGTTGCTCCCTATCTTTTCAACAAACTCTCTGTCGTTGAGTGATCCATCAGTTGTAAGCAGTCCAAAGACATACTCTGCTCCCACCATCTCAGAAGTCAAATCAACTGTGTACCCGTGGATTACACCAGACTCCTCGAGTTTGAGCACGCGTTTCCTGATAGCGTTGGCCGAAATCCCAAACTTGCGTGAGAGGTCCTCATACGTAGCTCTGCAGTTTTCAACCAAATCCCTAAGGATTCCTCTATCCACTTCATCCAACGTCAATCACGCAGCACTGGAATAGACAACAACCCTATTAGTCTGACTACGCAAGCAGTTGAACACATGTTAATCCTACTCGGCTTTGATCGTGAGTCCTCAACACTCTGGTGATTCATGTCAACGGCCCTTCAATTGGAAAATGGGGCAGGCGCATTTGGTGCACCTGCTACGCTCTAGTTCACACAGAGGTATCGTTCAATCTCCCAGTCAGTGATTGCACCGCTGGTGATGTCCTCAGTACATTCAATGTAATCATTCCACTCAGCCAGTCTAAGACGAACAATTGTTTCAACGGTGTTCTCACCAAGCACGGTTTTCAGTGTGGAGTCGCGAGCAAGCTCATCTATCGCATCCGCCAGTGACTCGGGGAGCGTTGGTACTTCACTCACCTCTTCGTATAGATCTGCAGACGTAAGTGCCGAGGGTTCAAGCTCTTTTCTGATGCCATCCATGCCTGCTGCCAGAATCGCTGCAAGTGCAAGGTGCGGACTGCAGAGTGGGTCAGGACACCTCAGTTCTATTCTCGCTTGGCTCTTCCTACCATTGAACTCTGGAATCCTCACCATCGTTGTTCTGTTCCGATGACCCCAGGCAACTCTTGTTGGGGCCTCAAAACCAGGTACCAATCTCTTGAAAGAGTTGACAGTAGGACTAAGAATCGCAGACAGTGCGCCAGCGTGCTCGAAGAGACCTGCCACATAATGACCTGCAATCTCTGACAGGATTCTTGGCTCTTCCACTGCAAATAGGTTGGTCATGTCGAAGATATCCCAGAGACTCTGGTGTAGATGCATGCCGCTTCCGTTGCTACTGAAAAATGGCTTTGGCATGAAAGTCGCTATTAGACCTATCTCTAATGCCATCTCTGAGATGACTAGTTTGGTCAACATTATGTCATCAGCAATCTCATAGGCTGGACCATGCGACAGACCAATCTCCTGCTGACCCTTAGCGACCTCATGATGGTGGGTCGTTGTGGCGATACCAATCTTGTGAAGCGCTCGTACAACGCCTCTCCTGAACCTAACTGCTCCATCTGAGGGGGGCGTTGAGAAGTAGCCCCCTTGATCCGCGGGAGTCATGTGGCTTTGAATGTGTGTTCTCACCAAGAAGAATTCAAGTTCGCTTCCTACCTTGAGCATGTACCCGTCCTCAAAGGCATCCTCAACGATTCGTCTCAGGACGTGTCGAGGATCACCTGAGTGTGGCTTTCCCGATGGCTCGTACACACTGCATACCAGTAGTCCGACATCGGGGTCCCACGGAAGTACAGTTGGCATGGCAGTCCTCGGACGTAGCATTAGATCGCTTGAATTCACAGCCGCATATCCCGGCACTGAAGACCCATCAAAGAAAACGCCTTCATTGACGACCTCGTGCAATCTGTCGAAACCAAGTTCAATGCTTCTCGTGATTCCTGTGATGTCCGTGAAGATGAGTCTTAGAAACTCTGGACTTGACGGCCTTGTATCCACCTATTCCACCTCATATATTCTTGAAGTTTGTACTGTATTTAGGTGGTATATGGTTTTCCTGTGAAGAAGCGAAAATATTTCAGTTCATACGTTTTTCTTTCCACATGACAGAAAATTTTTCGAAGAAGTTGGACTCATTCGACATAAAGATTCTAAGGCTTCTTCAAAGGGACTGCAAGATGGGAATTGCGAAGATATCAAAGAAAGTAGGGAAAGGGATCTCAGCCGTCCATACAAGAATCAAGGCAATGGAGAAAATGGGCGTCATAGTGAGATATTCAGCAATCCTAAATCCTGCTCTCATGGAGCGCCCAACACTGGCATTCATCTTGGTCACCGTGAGATATCGTGTACCAGGAAAGGAAGAAGTACTATCGCAACGTGAGTTCTGTCGGACGATCGCAAAGCATCCGAAAGTCATGGGTGTACATGTTCTGAGTGGTCAGTTTGATGTTCTTCTCAAAGTGCGAACGAAAGATGTTGATGAGATGAATAAGTTCATTGTTGATTTCTTGCGGCCTATCCCCGCGGTGGACCGAACTCTGACAATGTTCACAATGGACACCTATCTTGACTCACTAGAGCTCAGGAATCTGACCTGATGTTTAACTCTCTACAAGTACGCATCTGAGGGGGGTTCGTTGGCTCTCAGATTAACGACCTCACCTGTTTGGTTGACAATGCCGTAATTGGTGAATATCTGTCTGATGTCTTCCAATTCCTGACCCAAGTCTAGATAGAACATACCTCGCGGGCAGTTGATTAGGATTGTACCTCTTACACGAATCTCCAGATTGCACTTCTCACACTTGATGGTCCACACTTTGTCATAGATCTCTTGTACTAATTCAGGGTTGATCCACGTGCATATGGAAGGATTGAACGTTTCCGTCCATTCATGCCCACATCTCGGGCACACTATTTCTTGAACCTTGATTGTTGTCATGTTTCTTCTCTCGGAAATGTAATACGTAATACTATTACACTACTTACGTATTAGAATGCTTCCGCATTTAAACTATCACATGACAATGGGCCGACGCAATTGTACAAACATTGCACCCCAAGGGTAATAATCTGGATTCATCGTGTTCCTTCCATATTGGGTGATGATGTGGATCGAGGAATGATTCAGAAATCGTTGATGGTCACAGGCATCATTATTGCGGTCATATCACTAGGTCTGCATCTAGGGGTTCCTGGATCAACGCGTTCCGGATTGATGTTCGAAGTCGAACCTCACAGCACTGAAGCGGAGCACATTACATTCGATCTCACAAATGTGGATTACTCATTTGGAATTGACATCATACCAATGAATCAAGGAGCATCATTCAACTCATCAGTATATCTTCTAAATTCTACCGAATACAGTGAGTACTTGACCGGCACACCGATTGCAGATGTTGATGCTCTGATGAGTTTCAGTGATGTTGCTCGTCACAATTGGAGAATCCTTGAATACTATTATACACTAAGTCGCGAATAGGCCGGATTGAACTAACAAGATCTGGATTGCCTTTCTGGGTTTTCGAATCCGAGAATTAACAAATTCACAATAGTACATCCTTCAAAGAGACTGTATAAGTGGTACATATTTTGTGGAGCCTTAGGACTATCTTGAAGCAATTGAACTATAATGTGCAAGACCGTACAAGTTTCAAGCAACGGGAACGAATGAGTATCAGGAACAAAAAAGCGACTCAGATAGGTCTACTATTGATGTAGACCCTTGCTTTTGGGTTTTATCTCATCCCCTAGTATACTCTTGAGTAGCTCTACCACACTTGTATGACAACTACGGTCAGCATACTCCAATGCTGTCATGCCATCTTCATCTTCACTACCATCAATTGCAACAGTTGGATCAGCATTATTCTCCAATAGCAGTTTCACAACTTCTAGAAATCCCTCACCCGCAGCGAATATCAAGGCGGTTCCGGATACTTCTGTTCTCATGTTGACATCCGCACCATTGTCTAGGAGCAATGTCACGATGTCGAGGTGTCCTTGAGCACTTGCATGCATTAGAGGAGTCCATCCCCCAGTATTTGCAGCATTCACATCTGCGCCTTTCTCAAGCAAGAGATTCACAACATCGATTTTTCCACGAAGTGCAGCCCAGACAAGAGGTCTCATTCCTCTTCCATCAAAGACATCCAAATCAGCGCCCTCTTCAATCGCAGAAAGCACTTCACTTACATCTCCACCATGAGCACCTTTGTGAAGCTTGGCATCAGCATCACTCAGTGAATCTACACTTGGGCTTACTATCTTGATTCGATGTTTAACAAGCATGTGAACGATTTGTTGATTTCCTGTAGACGACATATTTGCAACATGGATAATATCTGACATGACTCGGTCTGAAATCGTGTCCATGTGACTGAGGAGACTTGTAACAACTCTTGTTCGTCCATCTCTTGTTGCGAGATGCAATGGTGTCATATCGACTGCATCTGCCAATAGTAAGTCTGCTCCTCTTTCCATAAGATGTTCAACCACTTCAACAAAACCCTCGCTAGCAGCGATATGCAAAGCAGTTTGTGAGAACGAGTCATCTTTGGTATTGATATCTGCACCTCTGTCCAATGCTGCTCGGACAGCATCTAGGTCTCCTACCCTAGCAGCTTCGATAAGTTCGTTGTCAATTGGTCGCATACTTCTTTCACATCCCAGTGCAATCTTGACTGAATTGCCTTGTGTATTGTATCTGATTAACTAATTGTCATGATATATCTCGTTTTGATGGATATCCTGGAGCAAGAATTTCTGGACCGCCATGGTGTACTTCCTAAGAAGGGGTTTCTCGGTCTATAGATCGTTTCTGTAGAACATTACCTCTGGATATTCTGCTGAAGGTCCACCAAGAAGAGATGAATCATTACCTATCAAGTACTGATCAAAAAAGGCTAAGACATACTTGTTCATGAGGTCAAGCATTCTGTACCCATCAATCGAACCCAGAAGTCCGAAACTCTTGAGAATTGGTGACCAGATACTAACATCTGCAAAATTGTAATGTCTTGTACCATTGACATAGAGTCCATAACAGATATCTTCTGCTCGTAAGTACACGGTATCATTCATCTCCGGATTGCCATAATCCGGACCGAACAACAGCATGAATGGTTTGGACATATTCATTGTCAATGAGTTCCCAATATGTGGACTGTCAAAGCTAATACCTGTCTGAACCCTGCTATCTATGAGACATAACTCCTCTGCTGTTGTACCGCCAAAGGAATGTCCCATAGCTCCAATACGAGTAAGATCGAGCTTATCCCAGAATATCTCAGGTATGTTGCCATTGTCTGTTATCTCAAGTTGATCCAATAGAAACATGGAATCCTCTGCCCATATTGTCAAGCTGTTGCCTATATGACTAAGAGATTCTTCCGTTGCTTCGTAAATTACAGTCCCATCTGGAAATACCGATATTGCAGACTCATACGGATGATTGATACTAAAGACGATATATCCATGACTTGCCATCTCCTCCATGAGAACTGTATTCTGCATAATGAGACCACCATAACCGTGCGAGAATAGTAGTACCGGATATGTTGGTTCACTTTCCGATACTGGAACATCCAGATAGGAATGCGTTCTTACAAGCGGAAAGTGACTTACCATAAATGCAGGGAATCCAAATGAATTCTGTATTCCTGTTCCAAATGCGGCGGGTGCGTCTATATACGGAGCGTTGGCAGCATTAGTCACTTGGTCAGTTGGGTACCAAGCTCTTACTACGATTCTTCTCACATCATTGGGTAATTCGGTGAATGTTTCATTCCTGCTATTATCAGTGAGCGCAAATGTTGTTGTCCCTATTTGATACTCACCTGTTGGAGTTGGAAGTTGAAAGACTGGTAGGAGTGCATCTAGTGCTAATGAGGAACCTATAATGACCAAGAGAAACACAATCAGACCATATGTCTTGATTCGTCCGGAAGGTTTGCTCTCAGTTGAAGATGCATCATCTGATTTTATACTTGATGACACTCGTATTGCAAGTACTCCTTGTATGAAGAAAACAGCTGAGAGGATATACACAGGTACAAGTTGCCAGTGGAGCCCTTCTATAATTCCGTGAATGAATAGAATTCCGATATTTAGAATACCTAGCCATCCCATGATTACATGATTAACAAGTCCGCCGACAGATGCCGGTAGAATCGTTCTGAATGAGATGACAATAAGCAAAATAACGATAATGATTTCGAGCAATCGCATGTAAGACATAGTGCCTGTAATCTCTTTTCAACGTGATTGTAGTGGAAAAGCCTTCCGATTTTGTTCTTGATGGGCAATAGCACTTGATTTATTTGGATTTGATTAGAACAAAACCACACCTTCTTTTTTCGAAAAGAAAGCAATTTTGCAGAGGTTATAGATTGTCAGAAAAGATAAAGAAATTTGTAAAAACTGTTGGAGAAAAGGCACAAAGATTGGATATGGGTTGCGATGAGTGTGGCCATAGGATGAAACCGGGTGGACATTATCAAATGAAAATTGACGATACGTCCTACCAATTCTGCAGTGAAGAATGTATGAACGCTTATGAAGCAAAGAAAAGTTAGGCGTATCAATATCTAAGCACCCAAGAGCTGTTGAATTCAACAGTTCTTGGGAATTTAATCCCAGACCCAGGTATTTTTTCACAGTAATAATAGTAGATTCAAGAGTCACGGATGGTAAGTTCAGCAAGTCCTTCAAGAGGACTGATTCAGGTGAACTAGTCCTTGGATTTCTAGGGTTGCTTCGTTTCTGAGTGTGAACAAACGCGAAAATCACCGGAAAGCTTTATAGGAGCCCCCAATTCACCGCCGCTCGTTCGAGATTTGGAGTCCATTTCTCGGATTCTTAGGGCAAAGGAAGTACTTCCTATGACTGTCGCTATTGTTGGTGTTGGACATACTGGTTTTCGAAGTACAACCCCTGACGTTTCCTTTAAAGAGCAGATGTTTGAAGCTGCTGTCAAGGCTTACCAGGATGCAGGAGTGAATCCTCGGAAAGATATCGGCAGCTTCATCACAGGGGCTGAGGACTATTGGGAGGGTTACTCCATTTTCGACGAGTTTGTGCCCGACCAGCTTGGTGCAGTCCTTCGGTCAGTCTGTACAATTAGCGGAGATGGACTGCAGGCACTGGTTACAGGAGCTATGCAGGT
>JAUVHR010000133.1 GCA_030593165.1 Candidatus Thorarchaeota archaeon | reverse complement strand
AGGAGTATCCTCCTTCACGCGCAACAGAAATCACTGGCTGCTCAGAAGATAAGATCATCAAGGCGGCTCATGCCATCGGTCAAGCAAAATCGATGATTACCTTCTGGTTTCAGGGCTACAATCACTCGACTCAGGCAGTGTTCAAAAACAACACATTACATAATCTTTCATTACTAACTGACAATTTTTGCCGACCCGGGGCTGGTCCAATCTCAATAACGGGGGAGGCTAACGCTCTTGGTAATCGCTGGGTTGGAGCACTTTCTCACCTTTTACCCGGTATGAGGTTCATTCAGAATTATGAACACCGAAAAGAAACAGCAAACCTCTGGGGCGTTTCGGTGGAAACGATTCAACCCACACCTGGCCGCTCGATCTTGGATATCATTAAAGGACTTCACTCCGGTGACGTACATGCACTATGGGTAATGACCACTAATCCGGCAGCTTCACTACCTAACACCCACTGGGTCAGGGAAGGCCTTGTCAAAGGTGAGCTGCTCGTCGTCCAAGACATCTTCCATCCAACCGAAACTACAGTGCTTGCTGACGTTTTACTGCCAGCAGCGCAATGGTGTGAGAAGACTGGCACGTTTATCTCGTCCGAGCGACGTATCGAGCTTGTCGAGAAAGTGATCGAACCGCCCGGTGAAGCAAAACCCGATTATGAGATCATCTGGTTGGTAGCTCGTAGCATGGGTTTTGAGAAGGAGTTCCCCTATAAAACCCCCGAGGAGGTCTTTGAGGAGTGGAAGAAGTTCACTCGTGGACGCATTTGTGATATGAACGGCGTGACCTATGATCGTCTACGAGGCAAGGTTGGTCCACAGCTGCCATGTCCTGATCTTGATCACCCCGGAACGCCGCGCTTGTTTACGGACTGGAGTTTTCCCCGGCCCGATGGTCGTGCCGCCTTGCTGGCTCGGGACTACGTGGAGCCTGTCGACTCAATTGACAATGAGTACCCCTTTATCCTTCTCACAGGTCGCCTAGCTTGGCACTTCAACACACGAACACGTACCGGCCGCGCTCCTAGACTCAACAGCCAAGCGCCCAAATGCTTTATCGAGATTCACCCTGAAGATGCGTCACGTCTGAATATCACAGAGGGGAATGAAGTGGAGGTCACCTCCCGTCGTGGAACCATTTGTCTTCCAGCTCGTTTCACAGACAATCTTCCCACAGGAACAGTCTTTATGCCAATGCACTATGGTCACGTACTCGGGATTGGTGAAGGAAAGCTAGCCAATATACTAACCCACGCGGAGTACGATATCCACTCGAAACAACCAGAGTACAAGTTTACTGCTGTCAACATTGCTAGGACTGCGTCACCATGATACTAGAATGAGGTTTGGTGGATGACAGAACGTTTCAGGAAGGATGAATTGGAAGCCACACAGCGGACTGTCAAGTTTCTTGAAACGTTGTTGCGTGCATCCCCTGATGGCATCCTAGTGACAGACGCGTTTCAGAACATTGTCATTGCTAATGAGGCATTTTGTGCCTTCTTTGGCCGCCACCCAAAGGAAGTTGTCGAAACAAACATTCACGTCTGGTTAGAGCAACTCGATGATGATGCACCAAAACGCTGGGCGACTATGGAGAAGAGATTACTCCTTGAGGGGACATTCTGTAGGGATGAGTTCCGGATGACAGCGACAGACGGTGTGAGGCATTTCGTCACCACATTCTCCCTTTTAGAACGAGTGGCCAATGAAGAGCTCGGTGTCATCATCAGCATCTGGCATGACATCACTGAGCGGATAAGACTGAAAGAAGAGTTGGTGAAGAAGGAACGTTTGGCCATTTTAGGACAACTGGCGGCAGTAGTAGGTCACGAGCTTCGAAATCCGCTGGCAGCAATCAAGAACGCCGCTTATTTCTTACAGATGGTCTTGGAGGAGCCCGAGCCTGAGATCAGGGAAACCCTAGATATTCTTGAAAAGGAGGTGGTGAAATCAGCTAACATCATCGCCGACCTTCTTGAGTACGCTCACAGAAAACCACCCATTTTACAGACTCTGAATATCAACGAAGTTGTCAAAGAAGCATTATCTTTGATAGTTGTACCTGAGAACATCACGTTGGTGTCCCGATTTGACGAGGCGTTACCACTTATAATGGGCGACTCCCAACACCTAATCTCTGTCTTCTTCAACATCACTCGCAGCGCAGTCCAGGCTATGCATGCAGGTGGTCAGTTGACGGTCAGATCTGCAAGGGAAGGACCAGATTGGGTGAGTGTTTCTATCATCGATACGGGGATTGGAATACCAAAGGAGAACTTGGAAACGATTTTTGAGCCACTATTCACAACAAGAGCAGACAGCATCGGATTGGGTCTTGCCATTGCCAAAATGTGGGTTGATGATCTTAAGGGCAGCATCGAAGTTCAAAGTGAACCGGGTAAAGGCAGCTCATTCACTATTAGATTGCCCACATTGATAACGCGGAAGCTGTGAAGCCGGTATGATGATATGGATTGCATACTGATTCCTAATGCTAACAACTGTTTACGTAGAATTTGTTGTTATGTACCATAAACACATAGTAATCTGAATGTTGTGGATTCGATGAGCGGCCTCCAACACAGATTGACAAGGGGCCGGAGTTCTTAGACCTTGGATATCCAGCACGAACCGACAGGCCTGGTCACGTGAAACATCATTCATACTGGGAGGCTGAATCCTTGTGTCTTATAGTATTTCTTTGCTCGCAAACAAACGGACTGTCACCCATTTTCCCTCATTAGAGAAGCGAATCTCTTGTTTTACCAGCAAGTTCAAATTCAAGACTAGGGAGATTCTCAAGTGTCTGAAAGAGAAACGAATAGGTTTCCGAACGTCCATATATTCTGGGTGTCAATTTTCATAGTCGTAGGAGTCATAGTACTAATTCTTGGTCACATTTCTGACGATGAGATTCTTTCCCAAGTATATGCTATCGTGGGAGGGGGTTTCGCCGCGCTTTCAGCTATTCTTCTTGTTTTGCAGGGAAACCAGTTGGACTCTATGAGCAGGCCCAGAGTGCTCATTCTTATCTCTGGAATTTTGATTATGGTGATTATTGGGTTCGTACTTCTGAATATACTTAGGATGTGGGCATATGGATATCCTTCAGATATGGGTTCAGATGCCCCTCAATTTGTAATTACTCTCCTGACTTTTTTCATTGTTCTAGGAGTACTGACAGAAGCAATCATATTGTCGATGAAGAATCTCTATCTACGACGTAGCTCCAGAGGAGAAGAGAGTATCGTGACTTAGCCTAATGGCAGTCTTCTGTTGTGGGCTCCTTAGGTAGTGACCCATTGATGTGAGTTTGTCGCTAGAAGGGATTGAACTGGTTGGTCATTGTCTTCTTCAGTAATGGATAATATGAACAACCAAGGGATTACTCCCTTCTCCCATGAATGAATAATCATCACAAAAAGCTCTTATGACTCCTGTGCATTGAGTTGATGGTTGTGTGACTGTTGACGAACCCACTGAATGCAAGTAGAATCAAGGAGGCGATCAGTCGACTCTCCTCCCATCTGGTTCAGGAGTATTCTTTGAGGTTCGCATTGTTGATAGGGTCTCTGGCAACGGAAGAGGTTAGTTCAACGAGTGACATAGACATTGCCATCTATATTGACCCCGAAATCCACGAGCGCGGAGATCCAACTGTTGCGGTCAAGTTTGGGGTCTTGATGGAAAAGACGCTCAAAACAAGCGATGTCGATGTTGTTGTTCTCAATGACGCAACTCCAACAATGAAGTTCAGCGCCATCAAGACCGGGATTCCGCTATTCATTGTGGACGAAGGACAGTACGAGGATTTCTTCGTCAGAACGCTCTCTGAGTATTATGACAACTTGTCCTTCTTAGACAGTCAATATGAAGATGCGAAGGCTCTTCTTGGTGGAGGTCATGACTGATGAGTGATTCTGAGCTGAAGTCCAGATTTCTTTTTCTTCATGAAGCCATAAGAAAGCTGTCAGAACTCAAGGAAACCTCCCGGGCGGAGTTCCTCAAGGACTACACCATCAGTGATACTGTTCTGCATAATTTGCAGCTGGCCATTGAAGCATTGACGGACATCAGTAACTACATCTTGAAGAGAAGTGGACACAAGATACCTGAAACTCGCGTAGAAGTCTTCGAGCTGTTGTGTCGAGCGGAGTACGTGGAACCCGATTATGAGGAGGATCTTGTGGAGATGGCCCGGTTCAGGAACCTCTTGGTTCATGGATATGCCGCAATCAGATTAGAACGAGTTTATGACATCTTTCAGGAGCGCTTGGAATTCATCATATCTGTCGCCGGGAAACTTGCTGACGTTACGGAATCCTTGGGCCAAAGGAACAAATAGCATGTAGAGCAGAACCCAGACTCGTTTGGGATTACTAGATTGGAATTCGATCTGTGCCCTCCGCAACTGTGGGAAAGTTGGGGTCAATGTACTGGAGAAGGTGGTCAAGCGTTGGAGTTGCTACTCCAGATCTGTCAACCATTCTTTGCCATTCTGAAGCAATGTGGCCCAATTCACCAATAGCAGACCTTGCGTGACCCGCCAATGATATCTCTGCTTCTCGTGAGGCGAATCTCCGCCCATATACTCGAAGCGCAAGCCATTCTGGAAGCTTGTAAAGCAGGTAGAGGCTTCGTGGCAGTAGTGGATACCCCAACTTGCGAATGACCTTGAAAGATTCCTTCAATCCTCTTGACATGAGCCGAAGCAGTCCGGGTGTTCTTGCGAGTCTATAGTTGTCCGTGCCAGCCCCATAGATGCCTCCTGCTATTGGAATGATTAAGGCCAAATGACACTTGAGCCATGCATCAATATCGGATTGGACTTTGGGTGCGAGGCCTGCGCTCTGGAGCAATGCTGCGACTTGCTCAGTTCGTGACATCGATTCCCCAGTCGAAGCTCCAATGTAGACAATGGGTGAATCTGTGACGAGAAGCTGAAGAACACCCTCCTCTCGATAGCCGCCAACTCTGAGGAACCCCAATACAATGTTCTCACGAGGAACAGTTCCCTCATAATCTTCAATGCCCGTTCCATTGTTTCCTATGAACAGCACTGTGGACCTTAACGAATGGTCAGCAAGCGAGGGAACGAAGTTGATAGCCTGTGCTTTCTGCATGACTACGATGTAAAGGTCATAGTGTGCTTCAGGTTGGATGCTGGATACAACGGGGACCATAACGTTCAGTATCTCATCTGAGGGATGGACGGAATACCTCACTCCGTGTTGTTTCAACTCTTCCAGCCTGTCACCACGTGCCAACAAGCTCACATCAACCCCAGCGTTTTGCAGAGCGACTGAGAGGTAGCTTCCTTGAATTCCGGCCCCACAGACGAGTACTTTCATAGTGAGAATGTTAGGTTCATCTAACTTGAATGTTAGGTTTGGCTAACTTTTCGTGTCAGAGATTGTAGGTAATCCGCAGTTGGGAAGAGATATGAGGACAAAATTGACATGTGTTATGCAGTAGTCATTCAGTTGGTGACATCTTGGGTAAGAGCAAGTTCTCGCGAGATCTGACAAGGCTCCTGAAGACTTTGAAGAACGGGACCGATCCAGAAGTGATGCAACAATTACATGAGCTTCGGAAGACACTGGTGGGTCTGAACCAGCGGCGCCTCGTCAAGATTAATCACAGCGTAATGGAGATTCTCTGTGCCAAGCATTTGATTGAGCAAGGCTACAATGTGAACGTAGAACACCTTCTGGATGGAGGAGTCCTTGTTGCTGACATCTTCTGCACACATCCGGAGATTGGTCCAACTGAGAAGCCGACGGAAACAATGATTGTAGAGGTTGAGACTGGATACGTACCTCCAGATGCTGCGCTCTCACCGAGATTCTATCGACAGGCCCGGACGACTGCGAAGATAGCTCGATACTGTTTGTATGCCGACAAGTTCGCTCTAGCGACGCCCAACTATCACGTACTCCAAGTACCCGAGGTTCTCCTGAAACCTCCTGAACAGCGAGGGCAAGAGGATATGCTCAGATTGAAGATTCTCTGTGACTTCCATTACCACTCTCCGGCCATTCCATTGGAGCACCTGACTAAGTCAGAGTTAGATGTCATCTATGTAATGGACGTGGATAATGGAAATGTTGTTGAGATAGCCCCTCGAGACTACATAGATACAATCCGTCGGGCTGATGGCAGTCTCCAGGATCAATCCTAATGGAATGAAAGCACAAGATGCGAAAGCCAATTCGCTCGATTTGTTGTCTGTATGCATTCTTCGGGCGAGTCGGAACCTTGCCAATGTTTATATCAAAATTCTGCAATGTATATTCAGCCGTTTGAGGAGTACGCTAACGAGTTGCGTGCTGGGCCAAAGCATGTTGAGTGAAGCCATAAACCTGACCAAAAGATGGCTGAGCGACTAAGACAACACATGGAAGCTGGTCGGCGAGTAGCAGAGCTGGGTGATAGGATGCACGACCGATGTGCGAGCTATCGCGACAAAAACAGCAATGTCGGTTGAGCCGGATAATCGGAACACACTCGGGGCTTAGACTCAAACGGCTTTCTTGCTTTTTGGCAGTTGCGTCATTCCGCTACGTGTGGACACATACTGCTCAGCCACAGTAATAGGCGTACAATACAAAATAGGATAAGCAGGTTTGGACAAGGCATCTATTCGGAGGAGATAACACGACCTACACATATGGTCCAGTTCCCTCTTGGCGTTATGGACGTTCTTTAGGCATTGACATCACTACTCCCCCAAAGAAGTGCACTTACAATTGTGTCTACTGTCAGCTGGGACCTACAAGGAAACACGTGGTTTCGCCAGAGGATGTTGAAGATGAAATGCCCCCATCCCAGGATATCATCTCCGAGGTCAAAGCAACACTGGATAGGCTGGATCAAAGCAGCATCGACGTTCTGACATTCTCTGGAACCGGGGAACCGACTCTCAACCTAAAGATAGGTTCGCTTGTTTCCGATCTCAAACGGATACCGGCGGACATACCAATTGTCCTTCTGACGAATGCTTCTCTTCTGCCACGGGATGATGTTCGCAAAGGAGTCAAACAACTCGACATTGTCACTGCCAAGATAGATGCCGGGGATGAAGAAACGTTCAAATGGATTAACCACTCCGCCAAGGGATCATTCAAACTTCACGAGATAGTTGCTGGGATTAACAGGGTCGGTAGGAATAGTTCAATGCTGGCACTTGAAGTCATGCTGCTCCGCGGCCCAAAAGGACTGACGAATGTGGAAGGCCCTCCCAGAAAAGCCCTCATTGAAACAATACTTGATGCGAATCCGGGGCTTGTACAGATCTATACACCCTGGCGTCCAACAGCGGCACCCAATGTCACGCAGGTTTCGAACAAGATACTCCGCGAGTTTGGAAGAGAACTTGAGAGTCATCTTGGCTCTGAGAAACTCTGGATATATGGGGTTCACGATGCGCGGGGAAAAGCAGTTGTCTGGAAGACCCATCAAGCGATTGAGAAGGAACTGCTTACCCTCCTGCATCGAAGACCGTGCAGGATCACCGATGTATCCCTCTCACTAGGTATCATGCCTGCTATTGCGATAAGTGCCATTGAGAAACTCTGTGGTACTGGAGCTGTGATTGAAAGACGCGTGGGAAATGACCTGTTCTATGAAGCCGTCGACCGATTCGGTTCTGAATAATGTAACACATGACGCACTCCAGAAAGCTGTGGATTCCTCAGGAAAACAGCCTTAAGGACTGCACAGGCGGTTCATCAGAAAATGGTCGAGCTAGTGTTTGGGGACCTGACTCTTGCCGACACAATCATGGCAGTGATGACAGGAGTGGTAGGAAGCCTCGTTCTGGGATTCGCATATCGACTCTCAGTGAAGGGCACCCCGAGTTGGAAACCACGAAAAATAGTTCACATTGTAATGGGCACTGTAATCGCATTCACGGCGATGTGGTATTCCAATCTTAGCGGTCCAGCTTTCGCAACAGGAGTGTTTCTGACTCTCCTGCTTTACACATGGGCGCATAAGAGCGACCTGATTTCTGAACTGCTCCTCGCAGGGAGTAGAGAAAATGAAAGCAGGCTCAACACATTCGCTAGTGTGTTCATGGGGCTAATTGCTTACATAATCACATTCCTCATGTTTCCAGCACGACCTGAGATTTTTGTTGCATCCTTTCTTTCTGTGGCATGGGGAGATGCGGCAGGTGAGGTAATAGGAAGACCCTTTGGAGGTCGCTTCTTCAAGAAACCAAGAGAAAACAAGTCCATTGAAGGGAGCATGGGGGTATTCTTTGTGACTATCATGGCACTCGTCACTGCATTGGCTGTGTTCTCTACAGAAGTCTGCCCTCTATGCGTTCTACCTCAACTAGTGGTGATAGCCTT
>JAUVHR010000056.1 GCA_030593165.1 Candidatus Thorarchaeota archaeon | reverse complement strand
GGGTTTCGCTTACTTGAACCGTCTTAATGCAGGTGAGGTCGCTCTTTCTCCAAGCTATCAGATTGCCATCTTCACCAACTGAATAGACCCTCTCACTGCCCACGCAGACTCGATTGATTTGTAGAGAATGGATCTCCTCAGAGGACATGGCTCCTTCTTGAGTAAGTTCGTCGAGTGTTCGTGATTCGTTAATCTAAGCCACCCAAGCCGTGAGACTAGGCCCCCCCTTTTACATCTTGTCGGCTTTCCCTCTGGGAACGTCAACACGTGTCGCAATCATCGATTTTGATGACAATGACCTTACAGTCTTCAACGATGTCACCAAAGACTTGGAAGAAATAACGCGCAGCTTGGTCCCGTCCTTGTCGTCCCGCGGCTGTCAGTTTGTAAATCACTTTGCGCCCTTGAATCTCCTTGCGACGTATCAACTTGTCTTCTTCAAGCTTGCTCAAAGCGGGATACAGTGTACCAGGAGTAGGTTTAGTGCCGCGTCGTTTGGCAATCCGCTCTGCAATCTCTTGTCCGCTCAAGTCAGCCTTGCCAAGCTCCCACAGTATCAGGAAGGTGAGATAGCCACGCATATCACAGCAATCTGGCGGGCAGCAGAGATCTGATTCGGATTGTTCTGGCTTAGTCATTACTGTTTCATCCGAAAGATATATATCTGATGTCCAATAATAAAATCTTGTATTGGGTACCCAATAATTGGGCGTCCAATAGATAACTTGGTGAGAACATTGGCCGAAACTAAGAAGATTAGCGAAATGACCCCTGACGAGATCAAGGGCGAAGTGAAGAAAGCGTATGCACAGGTTGCGCAACCCACTCAATCGAGCTGCAGTGGTTCAGCCGAATCAAGCTGTTGTGGTCCTAGTGAGAGCTCAAGGGTAGCACTTCTTGAGAAATTGGGATATGACGGCAAGGTTGTAGTTCAACTCCCGGAGTCTGTAACAGAGTCATACGCGGGCTGTGGCAATCCAGTGGCATTGGCGAGCCTGCAAGAGGGAGAGGTAGTTCTTGACTTGGGAAGTGGTGCTGGGCTGGACATGTTTGTCGCTTCAGAGAAGGTTGGTCAGTCAGGCAGAGTGATTGGAGTCGACATGACTCCCGAGATGGTTGAGAAGGCAAGAGAGAATGCGGCAAAACTTGGTCGCACCAACGTGGAAATCCGACTTGGTGACATTGAGGATATGCCCGTTGATGATGAATCTGTTGATGTCATTATTAGTAATTGTGTCATCAACTTGGCTCCGAATAAGGCGAAGGTGTTCACAGAGTCATTTAGGGTGCTCCGACCGGGCGGCAGGATGATGATCTCAGACTTGATGCTTGAGGAACCTCTGCCAGAGGATTTGCAGAATGAGATTGCGGCATATACTGGTTGCATTGCTGGAGCGGTTCCAATTGATGAGTATGAGCGCCTCATGCGCGAGGCCGGATTCACCAGCATAGAAGTAGTGGAGAAAGTGATTACTCCATACAGATCGGTTGTCAGCGTCAATATCGCTGCCTTCAAGCCAAGCAAATGAGTGCAACTGGGATGTGAGATTAAGTGAAGTGTATTCAGCCATCCGAGAGTGTACCGAGCGTAACAAAGAATAGAGTAGATACTTGTGGAGCATCTGAGTTCTGCAAGCATAACGAATACGAACCGAGCTGTCACGAAACTGGTCCTTCGTTGGATCAGTTCGTATTCGGTACTGTTGTATGATTTGCGGACCCTGAGGAGAAATGAATCCAATGGAAATCAAATTCGAGTTGGACCAACAATCGCATCACATCAGAATCCCAGTCTATGTCAATGGGCAGGGACCATTCAGCTTCATAGTGGACACTGGTGCGACTCGGACAACTTTCTCAAAATCTCTGGTCGAAAAGATTGGAATAGAAATGATTGAAGATGCTGACGGACGATGGAGTGAAATCAAGATTCCTCACGAAGTGGCCCGAGTGGACCAATTTGGAATAGGAACAGAATCGTTCATTGATGAAGAGGTCTTAGTAATCGATTTCACTGCGCATCTCGGTTCAATGGTGAGCACAATTGATGGAAACATAGGTCACTCAACTCTGCGGGACTACGTCTTCTCGGTAAACTACGCCTCGAAAGTGATGAAACTGGAGAAGGACTATCAGGAATCGAATGCATTGGAGTGGAGCGATTTCTCATATATTGAAGACACACATCTAGTTGGGGCTCCACTTCATATCGGCAGCAGAGGGCCATTTGAGTTCGTAGTGGATACTGGAGCTGGAGGTACATTGGTGACACCAGAGATGGCGACTGCATTATCATTGCCTCTTACTCCATCAGATGTGATTGTGCGAGGCCTTGGGGGTGACAGCCAAGCCCACCACACGATGATGAAAGAGGTTTCTTTAGGGTCAACATCAATAGGAGAAGTGGCAGCTCTTGTGCTTGACCCGAGAGGAGTGTCGCCAAGAGGCGCTTTGATTCGTAATGGCATCCTTGGATATCCATGCTTACGTGACTTTGAGCTAGTCATAGACTATCCAGGCAAGAGAATTGCACTACTTAGGTAGAATAACGCGCCATGCAATGAAGAGAGATTTTGAACCGAGGTTCACATTTGTTTCCTCGCCATTCTCTCTCTCATGGTGGCATACTTGCCTTTGATGGCAGACCAGACCTTCTGGGTTCTAGATTCTACAGCTGTGGTGTGCAACGGACACTGGTCTCCTAGGGCACACTCATCCTTGAATCCCCCGTAATCGTGAAGAGCCTTAGGCAAGGCGGACTCTAATAGTGCCTGCTTGAAGTCATCCATTATCACTGATGTCACGTGATTCCAGTCGGCAGATTGGAATCGATCATTCTTCAGGACCTCGTCGACTGAACTGAAGACAGCCTCGGCCACTTCCGGTGAGTCCTCAGACAGACCAACGACAATCGAGTGTCCGGTAGGAAGTGCTTTTCTGAACCTCATCTCCGTGCTGCCCATTCGCACAGAGTCCAGGGACATTCCGTCGCCCATGGTCAGAGGAATGGTTTCGAGTGCGGATAGAAAGCCTGACAGTAACTCCGGATTCTTAAAGGCAGCCTTACAAAAGGTGCCATAGCACTTGCTGTAGATTGGTAGACCCGATTCCGTATAGACCATGAGGTACTCAAGCAAAGCCATTAGTCTTCCACTCTCAAACTTGGAGTTAATGATTATCTGTGCTGAAATACTTTGTTTTACGGCGAGCGCGAACGAATCAGGGCTGTTTGATGTTTCATGGGTGGTCCATCTCTTTTGATGGATCACTCACGATTCGATGAAACTTAGTGTGTTCCATTCATCAAAAGACTTGAATATCTGCCTCGTAAAGTCACATAGGCACTCAATAAGCTCTCTTCCAGTCTTTGTCTGAAGATGCATGAACATATCCCTCTGCAACTCCTTGGATTGCTCAACAGCATCTCGAAAATCAACACCTCGGGAAACCGTACGATAAGCAACCTCTCTAAGAAGGCCAAAAGGTCCAAGTGTCTGAAGCTTGTCGGCATCAAAGACCACCTTGGCCTCAACTGTCTTGGCATCTCCGATTGTGCCGAGTTCAACGCATTCAACGCAGTGGACGAGTTGCTTGCGAATCCCCTCTTCAACTCCGATTGACCGAAGAAATTTCTCGACAACAGATATGCTTTCAGGATGATATTGGTGAAGTAATCCTCCGAGTCGACAAATCAAGATATCTGCCCCTTCTTTTTTGGCAATGAAAACTGCAAGTGTCGCCGTCCGCTCACCGTGATTCTCACTATGAGTGCAATCATATTCCGAATATTTCTTCATTGAGAATTCTTCTATTTGCTTAATCTGAGCCCCAGTCAATGACATTGTTACTTCACTCCTTTGTCTATGAGTTTGATTACTAGAATTGCTTTTGATAGCGGGAATAGTCTTACTTCAATCTTATCGACCGTATGGCCCTCTTCCACACGTCTATTGACCAATAATCTCTGTGCTTGGAAACGCTATGGCTGGAATCACTCTATTCGAATGCACTTCTGGTTTCGCAGCTATCATCAATTCACCCTTAATAGACTCGTAGAGATTGCCAACCCATAGAGCATACTTGATTTGTTTGGTCAGCTCACCCTTCTCGATCAGACGCGCGTTGCGAATCTCATTTGAGAAAGCCCCGGACATGGGGTCCACAATTGGCCATGCAAAATGCTCAATGTAAACACCCCTGTCAATCTCTCCGATAACATCATCCAGTGACTTCGAGCCAGATATCACCTCCATGGTTGTTCCACGACATCCCGCGGGGATTGCGAATCGACCATTGGTTTCTCTGTCATTCCGACGCAGTCCATTGCCGGTTGATGTCATGTCCCGTTGTAGGGCATTGTAGCTGTCGAAGAAGTATGACCGTAGAACCCCATTTTCGATCAGTGTGGTATTCTGTGTTGGAGTGCCTTCATCGTCAACAATTGCGCTTAACAGGCCTCTTTCGGAACGCCCGTTGTCTGAGATTGTCAGAGCATCATGAGCGACTCGCTCACCAAGGTTGTCCGCCCATGGACTGGAGCCGTTATTCACCTGTTCCGCGGAAGCTGCGAACCCCACAAGCGTTCCCAGAATCTCGCCGCCCTCACTTGGAGCGAGAACTGCCACGACATCATCCCATTTGTCCTTGAATGCCTCGGCCTCAAGACCCTCAAGTGCCTGTGATCTGAGCTTCTCACCAATTCCAGAAAAATCGACGGCATCGATGTTTCGTGACCAGCATCTCTGAACTCCTTCACCCACTTGTCCTGAAATCTCGGACTTTGCTGTGAAGAAACCAAACACAATTGTGGACTTGGAACCAGCATTCACACCCAGAGAATTCTGGACCCGAAACTCTATAGAACTAGCACGCAACGTTCCGTTAGGGACGGTCACATTATCAGCCTTTGCCGATTTTACAACTTCCATTGCCTTGTCTGTTAGTTCCTCGTTGCCGATTTCTGCTGTATTGGAATCATAGAACTTGTCTATTGAACCTGATGGCTTTTTGGGGTCCGGGAGCGATAGGAACTTGGGGTCCTCACTACTCACGTGAGCGATTGACTTGGCACGATCAACAATCTCTTGGAGAGTTTCAGACGCAAGTGTCGAGCTTGTAAATCCTATCTGCTTGCCAACAATGAACTTGAGACCCGTACCAAGTTCAGTCTGCGAAGAAACAATCTTGGGAATGTCATCATCGATATAGACGCTTGATGTCCTGACGATTGTCACGAATGCTTCAGCCTGAGTTGCGCCTGCCTTCTCTGACAGTTGCACTAACTTGTCTGCAATATCCGCAATATCCACCCTAGCCACCTCCAACCATCATGATTCCCCTCATGTGTGGTCCTCCTGTTGTTACAGGAATGTAATCCTCCTCGCCTTTGCCGCAGCTGCCACCACTGAACTCCACATTGTTTCCGACAGCATCGACAGTCTTCAGGATGTCCAAAACCTTTCCAGCCAGTGTCATACTGCGAACCAGGGTGGTCTTCTCACCGTTCTTGATTACAAAGCCCTTCAACGCGGTTGCTTGTACGCCTCCGCCCACAACATCCTCCATGCCTGATAGAGTTTTGACAACATAGAGACCTTCCTTCGTGTCGGCGATTATTTCATCGTCAGTCCAATCTCCCTTGTCAAAGAAGGTGTTAGTCATTCGCGCGAATATGCGACGATTGTAGTCCTGTGATCTACCATTGCCAGTAGGTGTAACACCCATTATAATGGCAGTTTCAAGGGTATGGAGGTAGCCCTGGAACACACCGTTCTCTATAACCACTGTTCGTGACCCAGGTGTCCCTTCAGAATCAAACGGATAGCTGCCACGAAGTCCCTCAATGGAACCGTCATCAACCATTGTGACTGTATCATTGCCAATCTGTACTCCAACCATATTCGTCAGAAATGAACGTCCTTTGACTACCTCATCTGCCT
This sequence comes from Candidatus Thorarchaeota archaeon, assembly GCA_030593165.1. Taxonomy (GTDB): domain Archaea; phylum Asgardarchaeota; class Thorarchaeia; order Thorarchaeales; family Thorarchaeaceae; genus JAJRWI01. The sequence continues at coordinate 6,967 of JAUVHR010000056.1, read as the reverse complement.
CGCTTGCGTGTCCACAGACCTCATGGGCAACAAGGCCTGAAATATTCCCATCCATCACCACAGTCATCTGCCCGGATGGTGGCTTCTCGGCTGAGAGTAAATCAAGGGCACCTCTCGAACATTCCTCAGCAAATGTTATTGGATTGATTTCACGCAGAAGCTCATAGCCCCCCAGCCCACTTCGAACGTCATAATCATACTGGATTCGTGTTCCCTCTTTGGCAACTGAGGTCACGAATGACATAATCCGCAACTCGTCCCATTCAAGTCGCGAACCTATGGTGTTCACAAGCCTGAAGACTCGCCTGCTATCCATATAGTCTGCTTCAGTCTTGACGACTCTATCATCAATCTTCAGAAACTTGTCCAATTCTTTGGTCAGCACCAGCTTCTCATCAATCGGAACATCAGCGGGATTCTCTTTGACATGTTGCATTACGACTTTCTCGTATGCGGGAACTCCGGAGAGATCGATTTCTTTTCGTGAATGTTTGGCACTAGCCTTAGCAATCTTGGTAGATTCATGGAGAATCTCACCGAGGGACTCCGCGGAAACTCGCTCTGTGGTTGATGCCTGTCCCCAGGTTTCTCCGACAAGAACTCTGGCAACGGCACCGGACTTCGCACTTTGATTAAGTCGTCGAAGTGCACCGTTTATGACAACCAGTGTGGTTCCGAAGTGTGTTTCATGGCGAATATCCGCAAAGACGACGTTCTTGTCAGGAATGTTTTCTATGGCCTTGGTCATAGTATCGAGCATATACATTCACTAGCCAGAGCGCTTTGAGGCCTTGAATTAAGTGTTTGCGGTCACGCAAATCGTGCCAATCAACTGCTTGTATGGGTATTGGATTCCGAGTTTCGGAGGCATGCTCGCCATCTCACATCTGTGGTAGGCTACGTTGACTGATTGGGGGATTTGCTGAAAAACCTAAGAGGGAGGAGAACTGAAGCAGGTACTAGGTACTGAAAAAAACGGAGAAAGGTGATGAGAATGAAACCGGTTGATATAGTCATCATTGGTGCAGGAAGTCGTGGTACGGGGTATGCAGAGTTTGCAAAGACCCATCCTGACAGAGTAAGAGTAATCGGAGTTGCGGAACCCCGTGAATTCCACAGACAGAGAATTGTTGAAGAACACGGCATCCCAGAGAAGAACGTATTCACTGATTGGATTGATGCGGTTGCGAAAGACCGCTTTGCTGACGCTGTGATAATTGCAACACCAGACGCCCTCCATACCCAGCCGGCAATAGCATTCGCAGAGAGAGGTTATCACATCCTGCTTGAGAAACCAATGGCACCTACAGAGGCCGACTGTATCAGAATAGTGGACACTGCAACACGCAGTGAGGTCATTCTTGCAGTATGCCATGTGTTACGATACACGAAATACACCCGCAAGATGATTGAACTGATTGAATCGGGTCGAATTGGTGAGATTGTTAGTATTCAACGGCTAGAACCTCTCGGCTACTGGCACCAAGCGCATTCATTCGTACGAGGCAACTGGGGAAACGAATCAGAGTCCTCGTTCATGTTGCTCGCCAAGTCGTGTCACGACCTTGATTGGATTCGTTACGTCATGGGCCGCAAGTGCAAGTCGATTTCATCATATGGTTCTCTATTCCACTTCAAGCGTGAGAACAAGCCAGAAAACGCGGCCAATCGTTGTCTAGACTGCGATTTCGAACCCGAGTGTCCATATTCGGCCAAGATGATTTACTTTGGATTCCTCTCTTCGGGTATGATAGGTTGGCCTGTCAACGTGGTTGTTTCCGATGTTACCGATGAGAATCTGTTGGAAGCCTTGAAAACTGGCCCTTACGGACGTTGTGTCTACGAATGTGACAATGATGTTGTTGACCACCAAGTTGTCAATATGGAGTTCGAGGGAGGAGCAACCGCATCATTCACGATGACTGGTTTCACCAGGGAGAGACCTAGAGAAACAAGGCTCTTCGGTACACATGGAGAAATCTACGGAGATGGAACCGAAATTCGCGTCTTTGACTTCAGGACCCGACAGACGGACATCATTGATACATCAACATCTGATGCGTCGGTTCTCGAAGGGCATGGAGGAGGCGACTATGGGGTCATGGACTCCTTCGTTCGTGCAGTTGCAGAGAACGACCCAAACAGAATTCTCTCAGGACCTGAGGTCACCCTTGAGTCCCATCTTATGGCGTTCGCAGCAGAGAAAAGCCGGCGTGAGAAACGTACAGTGATAATGTAGTTCCGTTCTGAGGCCTACTTAGACAGCTGCTTGCCAATCTGAAAAGCATCTCCAACCGATTCACCCATAATCCAGTATTGGTTGTCCAGCGCTGTGAACATGATTGGATTGATCTTCTTCGGATCCAGCCTGCCATCAGTCATGAATCGTTCTTCGGTGTGGGATGCTTTGATCTCTCCAAGTACGAGAGAGGCTGATGGCAATTCTACGATGTCGTACACACTGCACTCCAGATTAACAGGACACTTGCGAATCATTGGTGCACTTTCCAGCTCTCCATAGAAAACTTCGAACAATTCTGACTTGTCAACAGTTCGACCAGATACTATCCCGCAGTAGTCCGTTTCAACAACCAAGTCTTTGTCTGGAATGTTAATGCTGAAGGTTTGGTTGGTACGGATTCCCTCCAGAGTGTACTGATTCTTGCCTATCGCAAGACCCCACATGTTGGGAGAGCCATTCAAGCGATTGACCCAAGCGACCGTCATGAAGTTCGGCCGGCCGTCCACAACAGACCCTACAATTACGACAGGCATCGGATATGGAGATATTTTTTCATCTAGTTTGATCTTAGTCATTCCAATCATCTCCCAGACAATCGTGATGTCCGATATAATCCTAAGCATTCCATTGCTCAACAATGTCCAAGTTCTCGGAAGCTGCCGCATACCCTATCAAGAGGAACATTCTCCGTCTGAACCCACATAGGACCATTGGTCACAATGGTATTCTCAAGTCACAGGTATTTCGGAATGACTTGGATGAGCTCGTCGACACTGAATGTGACCTCTCCAGAAGATTCAATCGCTCCCATGACGTACTGGTTCTTGTACATCCTTCCAGCCCCTTCTCTCCTACTTCTGATGTCTGTGTAGAGAGCAATAATGGGCACATCAGATGCATAGGCCACACCAATCTCACAGGCAACGCCGCTGTCTATGGGGAATTGATCTATGCAGGCAACCAAAACATCTGCAGCACGAATGGCATCGGTGTCTATTCTGAATATCTCCTCATTTGTAGGTGCAGTCTCGAATGTCATGGGGGTATCCTGAGGAAGAAAGACCGTGTAACCTTCTGCACGAAGCCTTTCAGCACAGGCTTCGTTGAATCTTTGATCTGCTTCTGAGAATAACGCATTAGCCCAGTAAATCCTCTTCTTCTCGACCGACTTCAACTGTGTCACAACCAATCTGTTGTCGCGATTCCTCACCAAATAGTGTTTCGTAGAATCACAAGCTTTCGCAGATTGTACAAATGGTGACAATCATCCGATTCAAGACACTGCAAGTAGCTGCCTGGTTTCGTCGTTTTCTTCCGCAAGTATCTCAAAGGAATAGGCTGCTTCGCTCAGGAAGTCAATCTTAGTCGCGGCAACTGTGTAGAAATCATGAAGAACTTCTTCGATAGTGGCGGCTATTTCACGTATTGTTCTCTCATCATTATCCTCTGGAATTGCTGTTACAAGGTCATAGGAGTCAGAACTGAATCCTGTGATAGGCTCAAGAATCATCTCCGTGGTGTTCTCTCTACGTATCCTTTTCAGCGTCTTGATACGTTTTTGACCACGATTCAGTAGATTCTCAAAAAGGCTCACAAGATTGGAGTCCACTGCATTCTTTGCAGCAGACTCGTAGAAACTGCTTGCTGTGCCTTCCAGATCCAATGCAAACTTCAGTATTATGCCAAAGGTTCCGAGTTCCACAATAATCACCTACAGATTGGTACTAGAACCACCGAGTGATTACGACCTTGTTCTCAGTGAAGAAGTCTACGGCATCTTGACCCTGACCGTGGAGATCCCCCATAAACGAGTCCTTCATGCCCGAAAAGGGGAACGTGGCTATTGGTGCTACTACTCCAATGTTGATGCCTATATTGCCAGCTTTGACGCGATACTGATACTCCCTGGCTGTCTTCCCGCTTGATGTGAAGACTGATGATGCATTACCGTAGGGGTTAGCATGAATGATTTCAATTGCTTCGTCTAGGTCTTTTACATGAATGATGGGAATAACAGGTCCAAAGATCTCTTCCCGCGCAATTGACATGCTTGGTGTTACCTTGTCAAAGACGGTTGGCCCCACAAAGAAACCGTTTGGATGCTCTGGAACCTTGCATCCGCGACCATCCAGAAGCAACTCTGCTCCTTCTTTCACTCCTGCATCAATGTAGCCAATTACGGTCTCCATGCCACGTTTGGAAGCCAGCGGACCCATTTGGACTCCCTCTTCTAGCCCGTATCCCACCTTCAGCTTCTTGGATCCTTCGACAAGTGCTTCTGTCAAGGGTTCATGGATGTCACCAACAGCAAGTATGACTCCTCCAGCCAAGCACCGCTGACCCGTACACCCGTAGAAGGAGGTGAGTAGTGCAGCAACGGTTCTGTCAAGGTTAGTGTCTGGCATGACAGTGATGAAGTTCTTTGCGCCACCTTGAACTTGGCTGCGTTTCCCATATTCTGCAGTCTTCTTGTATAGTAACCTTCCAACATGAGTTGAACCCACAAACGACATGCCCACTGTATCAGGGCTTTCAATTAGGGCGTTTACAGCCTCAGGTCCTCCATGGACCATACTTAGTATGCCTCTCTGGAGACCAAGATTGTGAATGATTTCAAACTGCTTGACCTGACTCAATGGTACTTGGGGGGAAGGCTTGACTATGTAGGTATTCCCGGTCCCAATTGCGAATGGCCAAAACCATGTGGGTACCATCCCTGGGAAATTAAATGGAGCCACACAGAAGAAGACGCCAAGAGGCTGCTTGATGACCATCTCATCTATACCAGCAGCGATATCCTCGGTGTTGTATCCCATCTGAAGAGAGGGAATAGCCGTTGCGCATTCAATGTTCTCGATGGTCCGTCTATATTCACCACGCGATTCATCCAAGCATTTCCCCTGCTCCATAGTGAGAACTTCCGAGAGCTCGTCGAAATTCTCTTCGAAAGCGTCTCGAATTCGATTCAAATGGCGAACCCGTGTGAAGACAGGAGTTCTGCGCCATCTTTCAAATGCCGCCTTTGCAGCTTCTATAGCTGCAATAGTTTCATCCGCTGTGCTCATAGGAGTCTTTGCTAGAATCTCACCAGTGGCGGGATTTACAACATCCTGTGTTTCTGTTGCCTTGGATTCGACCCATTTTCCATTGATGTAATTTTTCACTACCTCTACAGTCAAGCTATTCACTTCCATTTGCGCGAAGTCATCGAGTTTCTATGCTACTATATGATTCTTACTGATTATGGTAGACCTATGCTAGATGTGAATGAACTCTATTGCATCATCATCACATATCACTGCACATAGGCCGCACCCATCACATTTGTCTGCCTTCACCATTGCGGTATTGCCTCTCATCTGGATTGCCAAGTACCCACCATCTGCACAAGCTATAACGCACTTCTTGCATCCAGTACACTGTTCTTCGTTCACTCTTGCAACTAATGGCGGAAGCTTGGGCAGTGCAGTCCAAGTAGTGATCTTGGGCAGAGCCAACCCTACCAACTCACCAAGTGATTCGTAACCTTTGCGCTCCATGAATCCTTCTAGATCTTTGGTTATTCTCTTGATGATTCCAAAACCATGCCACATCACGGCCGTGCAGATTTGCAGTGTACTGGCACCAACCATAAGGTACTCCACAGCACTCCGCCAGTCCTCAATTCCTCCAATTCCTGAGATAGGAGTGTCAGGGAACGCCTGAGCAATCTGGGATACAAAACGAAGACCAATCGGTCGAACGGCCGGTCCGCAAAATCCTCCATATGTGCTCAGCTGTTCGCTCTCATCTGCACCATAAGATACTGGGAGTGGTGTGGCGGTTTCTACGTCAACACCAATTAATGATTCAACTGTATTGATTGCTGAGAGAGCATCAGCGCCTCCCTTGATAGCAGCCTCTGCAATCGGAACCATATCTGTGACATTTGGAGTTAATTTGACAAGCAAAGGTAGGTCCGTAGCTTTTCGGGCAGCTTTAGTGACCATTTCAACAAGCTCTGGATTCTGTCCTATGAAGGCACCTTGGTGTTTCTCTGGAGAACCATGTGGGCATGAAACGTTGAGCTCAATCGCATCAACACCAGTTTGAGCAAGGGTTTCTGTGAGTGAGGCCCACCCTTCAGGCTCTGGACTGCTCATGATACTCGCAATTATGACGAAGTCCTCCGGCGCTTCGCGCTTCATCTGTGGTATCCAATCATCTGTCCATGTTGTTAGGGGTTTTCTCGACAGTAGCTCGATGTTGTTCATTCCAATTAGATTGGGACCCTTTCGTAGTGCCCCAAGACGAGTACGTGGATCAACTGTTGGTTCCTCAGAAACTGTCTTGAGTACTACACCGCCCCACCCCAGTCTTGCCGCTCGGATAACATGTCGAGCGTCCATAGAAGGGGGTGCAGAGGACAACATGAATGGATTCTTGAAGTGAACACCCGCGAAGTCAATCTCCAACCGATTCATCAGAGTAATCTCCTGAATTCACGACCACCACCACATGTACAATCTTCCCCTAAAGCCTTTGTCTGATACCAAAACCCATGGATGATAAACAGGTCCTTGCGAGATGCAGAGGAAAAAGCCCTTTCCTTACAACTGGGTTTGGAACGTGTGCTCTTGACCATATGTGAAGGTTTCCACATTCTCCACCTTCATCACCACTCTCTCTCTCTTTCCCGGCCAGACTGATAACTGGTCGGCAATTCATCGCCAATCTTTTATCATT
>JAUVHR010000041.1 GCA_030593165.1 Candidatus Thorarchaeota archaeon | reverse complement strand
TGCCCTCTCCTTTCTAGCGAACATACTTACTGTTTCGCCACAGATGGAGTTATCCCCCATCACTCGGCTTGGCCCACTCGCGCTTTCGCGCATTGGTGAGGTTTCGTAACTGCTGCACCCCGTGGGGCTAGGGACCTTGTCTCAGTTCCCTTCTCCGGGCCACGACTTACATCGCCCGTTCGGGTCACAACCTAAGTGGGCAATTACCCCACTTACAAGTATGATCCGGTGCCGCCCCGTCCTGCGGCGGAGAGCTCTACATACCTAGAGCACCCATTTTAGAGCAATATCATTTCCAGAACAATGCTCCTATGATAGATTACCGCCAGTTTCCCGGCGTTGTCTTTCTCCACAGGGTAGGTTAGCGACACTACTGAGCCGTTCGCGACGAGCTCGGATGCGAACTCGTTCCACTTGCATGTCTTAACCCCAAGCCGATAGCAGTGTCCTCTAGCAGGATCAACTAGAGTTGAAGTTGTCCAATGCGATACATGTTTAGCAAGGTGAAGACCAGAGTAGTTCACAGTCTTCCATGCACCGCTTAAGCACACGTTATGTTTACAATTCACGCATGTAGAAGTACAGGCGTGACGGGATAGCAAGGTGTTTCTTACCCTTACTACACACTGCTGAGCATATCTTAGACCTGAGGGCATTCCAGCACTTCTGCGCTGGTCTATCTCACGTCCGCATCTTGTACTCGCATCTGGAAATCACGGGCCATCATCGCATGGCATTCGCCGACAGCATCTGGCCTGACACCGTTATGATGCGAAGCAAACATACCCCGATTTATCCGAATAAAAAGCTTTCCAAGGAGCTCCTAGATGCGCATTTGAATAGTTATTCGGATTGTTGATGAATTGATGTTGTATTACTCTGCACTGCTAGCGATTTTCGAAAGATCTTGTTTATTGTGATAGATGGATTATGGTGTCATTTACGAATATTCATAACATAGTTGAGTGAGTTGCCTATTATTCAGATAATGTGCCAACATCGGTCCCTTGACTGATGAAGAGGAGGACAATACGCATGGCTGATTTTCATGATTATCTGGGAATGTTAATACAGGGTGATATCCATGAAGCTGAGAACCTGTTGATGGCTGACAGGGAACAATTCACATTTCCTACAGCGAAGGAGCAGTGGGCACCCCCTCGACACTACAACATAGAACATCTGACAGTTGACTGGAAGATGGACCTTGAGAATGAACGTGTTGATGCGATATCCAAATTGAAAATTTCATCAATCGTTTCAGAGCTGACAAAGGTGTTCCTACATGCTGCCGAGCTGAACATCAGCGGTATTAGGGATTCTGCTGGTAATGAGCTCCTTTGGGATTTGAGGTCTGACGACGAGGTGCTGTATGTTTACCTCGAGAAACCCCTTTCAGAGGGGGAGAAAGAGGAACTGACATTCATGTATTCATTAGACCATCCTAGGGCTGGTCTGTTCTTCACTAATCCTAGTGCGGAGTTTCCTGAGATTGAAACCAGCGCTTGGACGCAATTACAAGATGACTATGCAAGATTCATCGTGCCATGTTTTGACAATCCAAGTCACAAGCATTCTGTCGAATACATTCTCACTGTTCCAGAGGGCTTCTATGCGATGAGCAATGGAGTCTTGAAAGAGAGGAAGAAGAACGATGACGGCACGGAAACATTCCACTGGTTCAACGAGAAACCAATGCCGGCCTATTTGATGACCGTGGCGGTTGCAGAGTACGTCGAGTACATCGAAGACCTAGATGGACTAGAGGTCAGTTATTACGTTCACAAGAGGTGGGACAAGGAAACCGTCTATAGATCCTTCGAGAAGACGCCTGCAATGATTAGGTTCTTTGCTGACAAGCTGGGCGTTCCATTCCCTTGGGACAAGTACGCCCAAGTGACAGCTGCTAACTTCATTTTCGGCGGTATGGAGAACGTTAGTGCAACTACCCAAACAGACGCTACACTGCACGATAAGAAAGCCCACCTAGACTTCGATTCCGATGGCCTCGTTGCGCATGAGTTGGCACATATGTGGGGCGGAGACTTGGTTACTTGCCGCACATGGAGTCATGGCTGGCTCAACGAAGGTTGGGCTACGCAGATGCAAAACGAGTGGAAGCGGCACGACAAGGGCGATGATGAGTACTTCTATGAGCAGTATCAGAAACAAGTCGCGTACTTCACCGAAGACAAGACCAAATATCGCAGACCCATTGTTCAGAACAAATGGGAGAAGGGGGTTGATGTCTTTGACAGACATCTCTATCCCGGCGGGGCATGGCGATACTATATGCTGAAACATTTGGTCGGTGAGGACAGATGGTGGAAGATACTAGGCGAGTACATGAGAAGGAACTCGTACACATCAGTGTATACTCACGACCTTGAATCAGTCTTCACGGAAATGACTGGGGAAGATTTCGGCTGGTTCTTCGAACAGTGGCTCTACAAGGCGGGTTATCCGGTATGTGAGATCAAGATTTCTCACGACGAGAAGTCGGGATATGCTCTCGTGAAGATTGAACAGACGCAAAAGCATGATGACGGAATGACTCCTGAGGTCTTCCGATTCCCTCTTACCGTGGAGTTAGTTGATGAGAGTGGGAAACGCAATCGATACGCGATGCAAGTCACTGAGAAAATACACAGCTTCTATTATCAGGTTCCAAAGGAACCTAAACAGATCATAGTTGATCCAGACTATACCGTTCTAATGGACTGGAAGATTGAGAAGCCCGAAACGATGTGGATTGAACAACTTCGACATGGAACCAACATCATTCAACGAATAAAGGCGGCACAGGCGTTGGCTAATAAGGCAACTCCAAAGGCATTAGAGGCCCTTGGAAAAGCCCTTGTTGAGGACTCCTTTTGGGGTGTACAATACGAGATAGCAAGGGCGCTTGGTTCTGCGAAGACCGAGTCTGCCTTGGACCAGTTATTGAAAGGTATTGGACTTAGTAGCACAAAAGCAAGAACTTCAGTCGCAACTGCTTTGGGTCAATTCTTCCAGAATGATAGGGCTTTTGAGGGTCTAAAGAAACTCTTGGATGATAAAGAGAGCTACTTTGTTGTTGCTGCAGCCGCTACATCACTTGGAAAGACCAAGTGTAAAGACGCATTCCGAATCCTTAGTGAGGGGCTAAAGAAGACAGAACCTAGCTGGCATCACGTAATAGAGGCAGGTTATCTCAGTGGGCTTGCAGTCACTGAGGAAGAAGATGTGATTGCCATTCTTCGAAAGTATCTTGTTATGGGAACTCCTGACGAACTTAGAAGAGTGGTCCCTGGTCATCTTGCAGAGCTTGGGAAAAGACACAAGAAGTCACATCCTGAAATCAAGTCAGAGCTGGAGAAACTTGCGCTTGACAAATCATTCCGTGTCCAAATTAATGCCATACTAGCAGTGAAAGCATACGAGGACTCCTCTCTAATCCCCATTCTTGCAAAGCTTGCAGAAAGCGAAGTTGAAGGCCGCGTGGTTCGATATTCAAGAGAAGCTATTCGTTCACTTGAGCAGAAAAAAGAACCAAAGGAGATTGACTCTCTCAAAAAGAGCGTCGAAAAACTTCAGAAAGAGAATCTAGATCTCAAAGAGAGACTTGCCAAGGTTGAGGCAAGATTAGACAGTGAGAAGAAAGAAGAGTAGTCAGAAACGAAAGGGTGATGGAAGGGCGGGTCTTGCCCGCCTTTCTATACGGAGTTAACATTATTGAGTTGATCTCCGCTCGCAGTCTTCGGTCTCTTCCATCATTGTTATACTCGGTGGATACGGCCCAGCTGCCTGATTGCATAGTCTATGCCATCTAGGACAACTGAACCGCCCATGACTAATACAGGTCCATGGTCCTGTGTTCGCTTCACAAAACCAAAGACCGTGGCTTGGCTAACCTCGCCGTTTTGTCCAGTCATGTTGAATCGAAAGATGAACACGGTAGTTTCGTTGAATCTGCCTTCTTCAGGACGGCCAGCTGCCCCAATTCCGTCAGTCAACTCATAGTGGGTATAGTTTGCAACAAACGAGCCCGATGTAATGATGAACAAGACACCCCGTTCACCTCTTGCGGACACCTCAAACTCCAGATGCATGCTTGTCAACACTCGTGGTCCTTCAGAGCTGTCACGGGAGTTACCTTCGCCTCGAGCGTCAATGTAGAAGGCAGCACCAATCTCAACCCTGGCTGTATCCGGATGATCCAGAACTGCTGCTGCATCTGCGGGAACTGCAAATATGGGCAGTGCGAGGAGGAAAACAAATGACATTGCTGCTAATGCCATGGCTTTTTTCTTTGCACGTTTCATCTTTGACTCCTGTTCCACCACGAATTCTGAATATAAAGGGGCGATGAACGATTTCTCTGTATGAATCATCCAGCTAGAATATGTAATAGAATCAGTCAAAAGATGGATGAATCATCCATTGTTAGTAATACTAAAGGCGAGAAGTCTAGGACTGGCGCTGACTAATGCAAACTCCAATACTCCTATTGATTAGATATGACCTCCTCCTCGAAACCATCAGTGGTATCATTGCATTGGCGATTTCCCATCATGCAAGAACAGCATATCGGCTTACGGAACAGAAGAGATTGTCAGATCTTTCAACTGGCTTCCTAGTTTTGTCAGCCGGTATGTTTGGAAGAGTCATTGGTACCCTCTACTTCTTTGTAATCGAGGGAAGCGGTATGACTCCAGAAGCTGTGACTCTGCAACGGGTCGTCACCCTTGCCTATGGGTTCATGAGGGTCATGGCCTATGTTCTGTTTGCAGTTTCAACAAGAAGAACTACACGCCAAGAGTCTGAACAGATTCCAGGAAACAGTGTGGTTCTCGGTATGGCGTTACCCTTCCTACTTGATCCGAATCTTGAGATAGTAGCAATCATTGTACTAATCATAGTCGTCCTTCAATCTATCATGAATTACGGGTCAAACAGGAATAGATTCACAATCTTAGTCATGGGCGGATTCTTCATGTTGCTACTGAGTCATGTGTTTGGCATACTTGCGGTTGCCGATATTTCTGTTTATGTCCTCAGTCAGATGTTCCAGTTCCTAGGTCTAATCGCATTCCTGATCATGTTAAATGCGGCGGGCCGAAAGCCATGAGAAAAAAACGAACCTATCGTTCAAAGATGCGCATCCTAGCTGACATGATGCGTGCTATTCAGAACGAGGGTGAAGATGGCGCCGGGCCCACAAGAATACTCTATGGCGCAAACTTATCGCATGATAGACTCACTCAGTATATAGATGAACTTCTTGGGAAGCAATTAATCACAGAAACCGAAATCGAAGACCAGAGTCGCGTGTACCTTCTGACTGAAAAAGGTCGGGAGTTTCTCAGGGAGTTTGTAAGAATAGAGAGATTCTCTGAGGCCTTCGGTATAGAGATTTAGCAGAGTTCCGACTTCATAATCAGGTAAGGTTTTAAGAATCTCAGTTGGGATTGCAGAAACGAATTGGGCCGGTAGATCAGCCTGGTAGATCGTTCGGTTCGCAAATATGCCGGCATGCCCGGCGAATCGAATGTCCGAAAGGGCGCGAGTTCGAATCTCGCCCGGTCCACCATTGTGTGTTTGTAACTGCATATTCTAGAGTTAAGAGGGGTCAGATACGAACGCATTTAACTATTGTTTCTTTTATTCTACTATGGCAGATATTCTACGTAAAGAAATTCAGATGAGTTTCGAGGACGCGGTCAAAAAAGTGGAAAGACTCTCTGAAGAGGAGGGTTTCACGATTCTACTGACCAAAGGAATGCATGATATGTTCAAGAAGAAGCTGGGTGTAGATGACTTTCCACGCACAACTTTCATACTTGCATGTTCGGCAGAACTATCAAAGATGGCAATGGATGTTTCAGCGGATATGGCGCTTGTTATGCCATGTAGCTTTGTAGTTTCAGAAGAAGATGGTAAAGTCATTGTTTCGCACTCTTCTATTATGAAGATGGGTGTTGAGCTGGGTTTTGCCCCTGAGGGCCCCATGAAACCAGTAATAGAAGAAACTGGCAGACGCATCCACAAGGTCTGGGACCGGATTTAGGTTTGCATCGAAAGCTTCACTAGAACGAAGCGTACAAGTTAGTTCATGGTAGATCCGATTAGAGAGCAATGGGAAGCCAACTCTCAGGCATTCGCTGAGTTGATTGGAGGAGAAGGAACACCACATCACCGGAGTATCCTCAATCCTTGTATCGAAGGCCTTCTAGGAGATGTGCAGGGGAAGAAGCTTCTTGATGCAGGCTGCGGAGAAGGATATCTGTCACGATTCTATGCGACAAAGGGCGCATATGTGACAGGTGTGGACATATCTCCAAAACTCATTGAAACATGCCGGAGTCTACATGATCAGGAGAATCTGGAGATTGACTTCTCTCCAGGTAGTATTTGTGATTTGAGTGAGTTCTCAGACTGTTCGTTCGATGTTGTGCTCTGCAATCTTGTCCTTCTCAATACTCCTTGTCTTGATGAGGCGATGAAGGAGTTCCATCGAGTCCTCAGCCCTGGCGGTATGCTCGTCTTCTCAATCGTACATCCGGCTTACGATTTCTACGGACCAGGTTCGTGGGAGATGGGTGAAAAGGATCCGACAACCAATCGAAGGAAAGGATTGTTCTTCAAAGTAGATCACTACTTCGACGAAAAGGAATACCAGAAGTACTGGAAAACCCGTGACGGAGAAAAGTTCCCACATCCAATCAGCTTCTTTCATAGGACGCTAGCGACTTACCTCAACTCGGTAGGTAATACAGGCCTTGTGGTGACAAGGATTGAAGAGCCTAAGCCTAGTGGTGATGATGATTTCTTTGACAGGGAGAACCGAATACCATTCTTTCTTGTTGTAAAGGCCGAAAAGGCCCTCTGAGAAGAATTGAAAACGGGGAACAATCCATTATTTCTTACTCAATTCAGAGGTATAGGGGATGACATCTAGACTCGACGAACTGGACTATCTGACTCTTGGAAAACGCGTGAGACTACACAGACTCATGTATGAGCATGGCCCTAGCAACGGACGTTTACTGATTCTCCCAATAGATCAAGGGATGGAGCACGGGCCCGTGGACTTCTTTCCGCATCCAGGTTGTGAAGATCCTGATTTTCAGTGGCGATTGGCCGAGAAAGGAGGATATTCAGGAATAGCACTTCATCTGGGACTAGCACAGAAGTATGCGCAGAAATATGCAGGGAAGGTTCCAATTGTCCTGAAGATTAACGGTAAGACGCGAATCCCACCAGCCACTCATCCAATGTCCCCGATGACCGCATCAGTTGAAGATGCTGTGAGAATTGGTGCTGATGCCATTGGATATACACTCTATGTGGGCAGCCCCAATCAAGTGGCGGACCTAAACCAATTCAGGAAAGTAAAGGCAGATGCAGATAGATATGGTATGCCTATAATCCTCTGGGCTTACCCACGAGGCGAGGCAATCGACAAGAAGGGTGGCAGGGACTCACTCTATGCCGTAGACTATGCTGCACGAATCGCAAACGAGCTAGGGGTTGATGTTGTCAAACTGAATGTCCCCATTGATGATGCAAAACATAGAGGTGAGCAACCACCCCCATATGACAAATTGGAGCTCAGCTATGAAGAACGAGTCAAGAAAGTTGTGAAGAGCGCCGGGAAAACACTAGTTCTGTTTTCGGGTGGAAGTATGATGGACGATGATGATCTGCTCTATAGGGCCAAAGCATGCCTTGAAGGTGGCGCAAATGGGCTAATATTCGGAAGGAATCTTTGGCAGAGACAATGGGAAGATGCACTCGAAATAACCGAGAAGCTGAAGAAGCTGATGGGCGAGGTCTAGACCTAAACGTTTTTTCAGCTCAGCTTGTAGTGCCGAGCTGGTGACAACGTTGACTGAGAACGTCAAAGAGTATGAAGTACGAGTGATCTGGGATCCCAACAAAGGTGGACAGGTACAAGTCGAAGGGAAACCAACAATCATGGTAGTGAAACCTCAGGGCTACGAGGGTGATCCTGAACTCTTTACCCCTGAAGACCTCTTTGTGTACGCAGCAACAGTCTGTTTCATGAACTCATTCATCTACTTCACCCAAAGGATGCATATAGAATTCAAGTCATTCGAGTGTAAAGCCGTAGGCACTTTGGAGATGGTTGACCGCAGCTTTGAAGTCACTAGGATTGTTCAGAAGGCGAAGGTAGTGATTGAGTCCGAGGAGCTCAGACCGAAGATTTCTAGGGCGCTTGAGCTAGGTGCTAAGTACTGCTTCATCGCGAACAGCATGAAGACTGACGTCACTCACGAGGATGAGATAGTTATCGGCTAGAACACTGCACCCAAATCCTTTTTCGAGCCACTGGTATGAATGGACCAGTGACTGACAATGAGCGAAGACCCCCACAAATATCACATCAACGTTGATTGGACACATGATAGAGTCGGCAACCTTTCTGTAGATGGGAAGCCTGCAGTTCAAGTGGCAACGCCGCCTGAGTTTGATGGACCCGAGGGAATAATCTCTCCAGAGGACCTCTTCGTGGCTTCAGCTGCTGTTTGCCTCATGACGACATTTGTGACGTTCACAAAGAAGATGCGTTTCGAGTTCAAGTCCTTCAAGTGCGAGGGCGTGGGCACCCTTGAGAAGATGGAGAAGGGCTTTGAATTCACACATATTCTACTGAAGGCCGTAGTTGGCGTTGAATCTGAGGACCTTAGACCAAAGGCCGAACGGGCCTTAGAGCTAGCTGGAAAGTATTGTCTTGTTGCAAATAGTATGAAGTGTCCCACCGAGCACGAGAATCACATTGTGATTGAGTAGTCCTAGGACTTTTCCTCAGTGGCAGGCGGAGGTGGTCTTACATAGATTACCTCCTCGGACTCCGGCAGTTGTACTTGGATATAGTCATCGTCATCAGGAGTGCCGAACTCGATCTTCTCGATTCCATGCATAGCCTGTAGGTCCTTGGCCCACGGTTCAAGTTTCTCCGAGATTACAGCTGCAGGAAGGCCTTGTCGCAGAGACAATCCATTTTCTCTCTTGAACTTCCAAAAGCCACCATTAGTTTGAATTACCAGATTGGTGTATTCTGTGAGCTTGGATACCCATTCCTTCTGGGGGGAAGGATAGCTTTGCCCGTGAATTCCCTTCGCATCATAGAGCTCTCGGTAGATCTTGTCAGTGATGAAGGGCGTAATGGGTGCAAGTGCTTTCGTTATCAGCTTCAAGGTTTCGTGCAAGGCGAACCACGCAGATCTCTGTTCATCCTCTGTGAATTTACCCTCGCCGTTGAAACAGCGCCCCTTGAGCATCTCTAGCACATGGTCTGCAAAGAAATTCCAAGTGAACCCTCGTATCTCCATGGCCGGCTTGTGGAAGTCCAGCAGGTCACAGTCCGGGATAATGGTTTCAATGAGGGCGTTTGCTTCAGCCAGAATCCACTGGTCCACTGGAGTGAGTTTCTTGTACTCAATGTTCTCTGGGACCGGGAACATAGAAGTGAATCTTGCAATGTTCCACAGTTTTGTCGTGAATTTGGAAACCCCCGCAAGGCGTTCCTCGGAAAAGCGAACGTCACTGCCAAGACCAGCCTCAAGCACTCCAAATAGCCTCATCGAATCCGCGCCATATTTCTCAACAAATGGCATTGGAGGCGGTGAGTTGCCCTTTGACTTGCTCATTGCTTCACCATTCTCGTCTACCACGTGACCGGAAACCCATATTTCCTTGAAAGCAGGTTTCTTGATGAGTTGATAGGTTCGAAGCAAGGAGTAGTAGAGCCAAGTTCTCACAATGTCCTTACCCTGAGGTCGTAGAACATTGCCAAAGGCCTTCTTGAATAGAGCATCATCTCGAAGGTAGCCTACTGCCTGAAGACCACTGGTCGAAGAGTCCATCCAAGTATCGAATGTTCTATCCTCACCCCTGAATCCGTCTTCCGCACCGCACTTCGGACATTTCTTGAAGGGTGGGTCGTCCTTCCATGGTTGATAGTACCTTAGCTCGCCCGGTTCTGGCAAGACAGCTTCACCGCAAGAGTTGCAGTACCAGATTGGAATCTCAGTTCCATAGTAACGACGCCTACTAACTGGCCAGTCTACCGTGACCCTATTCAACCAATCAATCAGAATCTGCCTGTGGAATGATGGGAAAAAGGGTGTTTCTCTAGCAATCTTGTGCAGATCCTCTATGAAATCGACCTGTTTGACGTAGTACTCATCCATTGCAATGAATTCAATTGGAGTGCCACTGCGCCAACAGAGAGGAACTCTCTGAACGGACTCCTCCTGTTTGTATAGGAGTTCCGCCTTCTTCAGGACCTCGATTACCTTCTTCCGGGCCTCTGCAATCTTCATTCCAGCGTATTCACCAGCAGCCTCAGTCATTGTACCATCTTGTGAAACAGCAGCAATTGGCTTGAGCGCGAAGTCACGGAATGCCATCACGTCAGCTTGATCGCCATAGCTACACACCATGAGGGCACCAGTACCGAACTCCATCTGTACGGTGACACTCTCGATAATTGGTACTTCGTGGCCAAAGATGGGGATCTTTGCGGTCTTCCCACCATACCCGGCATATCTCTCGTCATTAGGGTGGACGAATACTGCACCACAAGCACAGAGTAACTCTGGTCGGGTTGTGGCAATCCTAATTGGCGCCATTCCCTCCACCTCGAAGTATAGGTAGTTCAAGGTTGTAGGGCGCTCACTGTACTCTACCTCTGCATCGGCAATTGTGGTTCCGCAATCAAAGCACCAGTTGTTCGGTCGATAATCGCTATAGACTAGACCCTGGTTCCAAATGTCGATAAAGGTGGCTTGGGTGATTGCTCTGAATTTTGGACTGTCCGTACGGTAGCTACCCTCGTCCTCGTAAGTATTGAAGGCAATACCAAGCCTCTTGAAACTTGCAATAGCAACCTTCTCATCTTCATCCAGACGCTCCTTACATTTCTGGATGAACTCTTCTCGTGGGACCTCGCGCATACTTATTCCGAGATCTTTCTCAACTCGTACCTCTACGGGGAGTCCGTTACGGTCAATGCCAAGTGGGAAGTTTACTTCCCAGCCCTGCATCCGCCGATACCTTGCAATCTCATCAATCTGGGTGTAATGAGTCACCTGACCGACATGCATGGGACCAGATAGATACGGAGGCGGTGTATCCACCGTGTAGATTTCCTTTCCCGAATCCGGGTGGAACTCGTATGTATCTTCTTCTCTCCAAAGGGCGAGGATCTCCTCCTCGGCGACCGGTTTCCATCTTTTGGATGTTAAGGCGGGTTGATATTTTTTCGACAAAAGGATCAGTCTCCTTGATGTCAGCAAGGGTACGGACGAGTTTGTGTCCGTATTCGACGCAAAGAGCACGGTGCTCCTAAAAGGCTTATGGACAATCCTAGTTGCCTAGCAGTTGGAAATGAAGATGAGATGAGAGAGCCCATATTGGGCTCTCAGAAGAAGTTCTATCCGAGTAGTCTCTTGCCAATAACAACTCCCAGAACGAGAGTACCTAGAGCAATCACTCCAACGAAGATAACCGGTACACCAGCACCAAGGTCCAGACCTCCCGGGCCAACTCCAGTTGTGCGTGTGAATCGCTGGATTATGTTGTGGTCCATTGTATGATTCTCATTGAACATGTATGACCTTCCTGATATCTCCCAATTCAGTAGAATACCATCAGAGTCATACGATGCAGCGAATGAAAAGGTCAGAGTACCATTCATCTCACCGAGGTCTGGGTCCGTACCTTCGGTATCAACTACAATTCGAAATGAAAAAGCTCCATCTCCTATTGAGTCAGTAATCTCTCGCACCATTAGATTGGCTTCTGCATCGTTCACTGCAGAATTCCAATCGAGATTGTGAGTACTCCAGACTGGGCTGACGAAACACTCTCGACCGGGATGTCCGAGGGACGTGGACGGATGGATTGTAATGCCGGTCGCCTCAGATCGGTTATTGGCATCGATGTCGGTGGTAGTCAGATCAAAGTAGACCTTGTTTTCAATGAACTCGCTCGTGTCGTTATGATTGACTACAAATGGCGATAGAAAGACGTTGAAGCCCTGGTAGTTGTACTCGTAGGCGTCGTCACCACCTACTTCCGTCACATTCAGTACTGTGATTTTGAATTCTCCATCGACTGAAGATTGGTAGATCGCGCCACCATCTTCTTGATAGGTTACATCTGACCAGTTGGCCGAGAAGTAGTAAGTATTGCCTACAATGTCCGCTCTCACAACCTGCGGCGCTGCAGCCAGCAGAAGTAGCCCCAGTGCTATCGGGAGAAACAGCATCCTCTTTGATCTCATCGCGAATCATCACCGGTAAGTTATGGCTGCTATTTCTATCTACATATAAACTGGTTCATGGATTGTATCTCCGATTTGCGCATGTCGAAAAATAGACGAGTAGTGATACAATCGGAAAAGCTTCTTTAATGGCCTCAGTGGATTGTCCTCAGTCTGGAATTCACTGAAGGGTACAAACTGTGAGAGCTGTTCTCAAGATTGGAGGTTCACTCCTCTATGATGAAGCCGGTCAAATCATCACCGAGCGTATTAGGCAGTATGGTACTGTGATTGCCAAGCTTGTTGATGATGGACATCAGCTAGTCATAGTTGTTGGTGGTGGTAGACCCGCACGGGTCTATATCTCAGCGGCCCGTGAGCTTGGGGCCAGTGAGGCACACTGCGATTGGCTTGGAATCAAGATGGCCAGACATAACGCTGAGTTGCTGTGTGCAGCCCTTGGGGAGATCGCGTATCCCAAGATCGTTGTGACCCTTGACGAACTTGAGGTTGCCATGGTGCATGGTAAGGTCGTTCTAATGGGAGGACTGATACCGGCCCAGTCAACCAACGCAGTGGCAGCAGTTGCTGCGGAAACCATCAATGCAGAAAGAATGTTCAATGCGACGAACGTAGATGGGGTCTATGATAAGGACCCGAAACTAGATGGCGCAAAGAAACTGAACAAAGTACACATATCCGAGCTGAAAGAGATTCTCTCGGGAGGAGGAACTCGCGCGGGCGAGTACAAACTCTTCGATTCTGTGGCCATACGAGTTGTAGAACGGTCCAAAATTCGAGCTGTAATATTCGACGGAAGGACCCCTGACAATCTTCTGCGACTATTCAAGGGTGAAATGATTGGGAGTGAAATAGTGCATGACTGAAACAAGCGAATCAGGTTCAGTACCATTCAAAGCGGAGAGAGTACTCGAGAAAATCTTCGCATCGCGCGCTCAAACACGAGTCGTACAGCACTTTCTTGACCGTCCTACTGAGTTCTTCAACCTCAGCAGAATCGCAAAGGAAACAGGACTCGCACACTCTACAATTCACCGGGTCATGCAACCACTTGTAGATATGGGTCTTGTGAAAGAGATCAAGGTTGGCAAGCAGATTAGACTGTTCATTCTTGAAACCCAAGAAACCAAGTCCAAAATACTGGCCGATTTCTACGATGCGATTAGACCATATTTAGAGGAAACGCCAAAGGAATAATGCAGAGTTTCTGTACGGAAATGGCTAAATATCGAACGCATGTCAAGCACTAAGCACGTGCCGAGGTAGCCAAGTTGGCCAAAGGCGACGGACTCAAGATCAATCGGAAGTCGCCTACATCTGATGAGAAATCCGTTCTCGTAGGAGTTCATGGGTTCAAATCCCATCCTCGGCACCACTACTTTTGAATCATTCATGCAAAAGGTGGATAGTACTCCAAATAAGTAAGAAAAACAGCAGTGCTCACGTTGCTTCTAACGCGAGCACTTCAGCAATAGTTGGAACACTGCCCTTGCGAGAGTCACGTGTCCCGGGTCTGTGGTTAATTTCAGTGGAAGATTCCTGAGTCATTGAGGATTACCTCGTGAAGTAGGCGAAAGTAATAGCCTGAGTTACTACCTTCTTGCGGAAATTGCGTTTCCTGTTGAGTTTTTTGGATAGAGCCATTCAAATCACCTCACAACAGTCATGTAAGCATAAGCAACTGCACCAGTTGACTGGGTCTTGGTCGCTTTCTTGTTCTTCGTCACGGATGAAACCTGAGAGTTTGATGCTAGAGCCATGATGTTTCACAAGGACTACTAGTCAGATTTAGTATATAATGCGGAGCCACTTCAGAGGGTCACAGAATAGAGTCACTTGATGTG
>JAUVHR010000222.1 GCA_030593165.1 Candidatus Thorarchaeota archaeon | reverse complement strand
AGCTTGATAAGTTCATCAAGCAAGAACTGAAAGTGACGAGACTTGGCTGCGTCGTGTGATGAATGGTAGGACATGAATCATGTGAACAGCCAGTCTGGTCACAACTTCTTGTGTTACATCATCGACTTTTCACACAGGGCCCATGTTTGGAGTCCGGCAAACCTCCCTTTCCTACGTCCGTACTTCCCCCTTGCGCACGAACCCCTTATGCGGTCGGCCTCCATCTTTCTCCCCCCGATTCATTCTCTTCGTTCCAACCCGTTTCCCATATCTCAAGTCATTGAGCACTTCGGCCACTCAATCACATACTTGATTAGATGTTTTGTGGATGCAGCAATCATGAGCAACTGTGAGGAGCGGAGTCTGCTAGTTATCGTGGCACATCCCGATGACGAGTGCATAGGTGCGGGCGGAACAATACGTCGTCATGTCGAACAGGGCGTGTATGTTGACGTTTTCTCTCTAACCGGAAACGAAACTAGGAATGAAGAACTTCAGGCTGCTTGTGCGGGGTTAGGGGTTAGGAATCTGTACCTCAGCGAGCGAGATGACTTTGCGGTCGATATGTCACTTATTCACGAGGTCATCGGGGCTATTCTAAAGAGTCGCCCAATTGCTATTATCACGCACTCGCAACAGGACTACAACCGAAACCACACAAGTTGTGCCCAGATGGTTGAACAGGCAGTGGAGTGGGCATCGCATGTTACCTTGTTTGATAATGCCCATCGGGTTGAGCGCATCTACAACATGGAGATCAACACCCTTCTAGCCAAGCCCAATGTGTTTGTTGACATAACGGACCAGTACAAATTCGCCTTGGCGGCACTCAAAAAACACAAATCCCAGGTTTCAAAGGTCGATAATTTCTACCTGAAGCTGTATGATGCCAGAACAAAGCTGCGGGGAGTACAGGCGGCCTGCAAACGCGCGGAGGCGTTCTCAATAACGTTGCCTGAACATGCTGGCCCATTCTATCCTGAGAACAATGTAGAAAGTCTGGTTTGATTCGCCGAGGCTACTCCTCTAGGCCGTCTGCTTTTCTTCTTCTTGCAGCAAGTAAATCTTTGAGCTCGCTTTGAAGGGTCATAGGCTTTTCAGCAGGTGGCTTACGTGGAGCTGCCCTAGCAATCGGTTCATCAGAGGGTGTGCTTGGTGCGGATGTTGCGGAGGATGCAGCAGGCACTCCACTTGCTATCTTGCTGTCAAGTTGACTGATCTTACCCTCAAGGTCACCAACCTGGTTCTGGATTTGCATGATGTTCTCTTGAATCTCACTTATTGCGGAAACTAGTTTGGTTGTTATCGTACTGACTACTTCACCTAGTGCTCGGACTCTCTCTTCTGTGGGGTCCTTAAGAGCCCACTCAAAGTCCTCCATGATTCCAAGTTCATCCTCGTCGCGGGGCATTGACCTAACTCCGTATCAATTGGAGATTTGAAGATGTTTTGCTATAAAGATATCTCCAACAAAGACCTTATCCTGAGGCTATTGCGTCTTCGACAGCTGCCCTTGTGCGTTCAAGGATGTCCTTGACCCTGTCTTGCGTTGGAGCCTCACATGTAATTCTAATCACTGGTTCTGTCCCAGAAGGCCTAACCAACACCCATCCCTCCTTGAGAAAGACTCCCAGGCCATCTACGGTAAGCACATCAACAGTGTCAGTCATCGCCTCTGGAAGCGATTCTGCCAAGATGCCCATGACATCCTCTTTCTTCTCATTTGGACATCTCAGCTTGGTCTTTAGCAGAGGATAGATTGGGACCTCGGAGATCAAATCTCCAAATTTCCTGTCAGATTTTGCCATTAGCTCTAGGATTCTACAGGCTGCAAGAAATGGTTCCGGAGCCATCTGAAACTCTGGGAAGATGAAGACACCGCACGCCTCTCCTCCAAAGACAGCATTCTCCTCTTTGATCTTGATGGCCACCTGAATGTCCCCTACCGGTGTTCGTATGGTCTTACCACCGTTCTTCTCAACAGTCTCATCGAGGACTTTGGAACTATCAACCGTGGTAACAACGATCTTCTTGTCTGACGATTTGAGTGCTTCCTTGGCAAGTAGCGCGATTGTCCGGTCACCTCTTACTACTTCGCCTTCTTCTGTTACGAATACAACCCTATCTGAATCGCCATCATGGGCAATGCCGAGATCCGCCCCAATCTGTTGGACCATGCGAATAAGGTCTCCAAGAGTTGCTTCCTCTGGCTCGGACTTCCTGCCCGGAAAATGACCATCGAGTTGACCGTTCAGTGTAATTACTTTGCAGCCAAGTTCCCTCACCAGATATGGGGTGAGCACACACCCTGCACCGTTTCCGGGGTCCACGATTACCTTGAAACCTTTTGATTCAATGAGGTCAGCATCGGTGACCTTTAGAAGAGCGGAAATGTGTTGTTCTGCTGCAGTTTCCAGATTTCCTTCCGAGCCAAGTCCATCCCAGCTTGCAGTTTTGAACTCGCCTGAATCATATGCCTCAGCTATCTTCGCTTCCTGTTCTGATGTGTACCCCATAGTGTCGCCTCTCCAGAACTTCAGGCCTGTATACTCGGGCGGGTTATGTGAGGCAGTCACCATTACTCCCGCATCATAGTTACCCTCTCTTGTCATGTATGCTAGAGTGGGTGTGGGAATTACACCTGCTCTAACCACTGAAACGCCTGTGGACATTAGGCCTGCCGAGAATGCATCCTCCACCATCAAGCCCGTTGTTCGTGCGTCTCTTGCGAGGAGTACAGTACCCGATTCAAGAGTCGTTCCAAAAGCCTTTCCAAGATTAAGTGCCATCTCAAGATCAAACTCTGAACCGTAGACCTTTCTTACGCCAGTAGTTCCAAAGAGTTTCTTTGTCATCTCTGCCCACGCTCTCATCGACTAGATTTCACAAAGAAAAGGCTTGCTGACGGTCGCGAAATTCCTATATACGAATGGGGGAAGCAATCCTAGAGAGGTACAATCGGTGCACTCATTCACGCATGAAGGTACGAAGATCTCATACTACGAGTATGACGAGAGGGAAGACAAGACTAATGGACTACCCATTGTGTTCGTCCATGGTGCCGGTTCCTCACACATCATTTGGACCATCCAGGCGCGAGAGTTCAGCCGGACACACCGTGTGATTACTCTTGACCTCTCCGGTCGCCCCTCATCAGGGACGCCAAAGGGATGCGCAAGTGTTGAACACGGATACGCACATGAAGTATCCGCCTTGGTCCAGCATCTAGACCTGCAAGACTTCGTTATGGTTGGCCACAGCATGGGCGGGGGCGTGGTGATGTCCTACGTTCTCAATCCCCAGTTCAAAAAGCCCCGCGCAATAGTCCTCGTCAACACCTCTTCCAATTTGGACATTAGGAAGCTGGCGATTGGTCTTGCCATAGAATTCTTAGAGGAGAAATTGCTCAAGATAAAGAGCAGAATTCTAGGCGATGCTACAGAGGAACTTCGCATTATCGATGAGGAACAGCGGTTGAAAGATGAAAATCCTGAAATGCTGTCCCGGGACATGGATGCATGTGATGAGTTCAACATAACCGAGCGGCTTGGTGATATCGATGTTCCTACGTTGATCATACATGGCGCGGACGACGATATTATCCGCAAAGGGAGGGCGAGGAAACTACAAGAGGCGATTCCAGACGCGAGACTTGCCCTTGTTCCGGACTCTGATCACAATCCGATGATTGAGCAGCCTCAGATGTTCTATGTGCATTTGAAAGAATTTCTCGACTGGATTGAGGGTAAAACATAGACCCCGACTACCACACATTCTTCTTTTCTGCTGGGTTCAGTAGAGAAAAAGCACCTTCACACAACTTGGAGAGTTGTCAGAGCAATTATTACGAGTAAGCTACGAAAGCTTATTAGAGGCGAGAAACCTTAGCGCTTCGAGAAGAGTCACCCGATTCTCACCAGATGGCAGAATGGAAGTCAACGGAATGAGCAGTAGCTACGACTACCTATTCAAAATTGTAGTGCTCGGCGAGGGCGCTGTTGGAAAGACGGCCATTGTGACTCGTTTCTCTCACGGTTTCTTCCGCACTGACTACAAGACCACCATTGGTAGCCAGTTCGCCGTAAAGAATATCGAACTTATCGGTGATGATGGCCAGAATGTCACGGTGAAACTTCAGATCTGGGACGTTGCAGGTCAATCACGATTTCAGATTCTGCGCCCGATGTATTACCGTGGTGCAAGTGGTGGCGTTCTCGTTTACGACACCACTCGAAAGAGGACATTTCTCGTTCTTGAGGAATGGCTGGCTGAGCTGAAACAGGCTATCGGTAAGGATATCCCACTCGTTCTGGTCGCGAATAAGACCGACCTTCCCGACAGAGTAGTTGAACCAGCAATGGGCCGCCAGTTCGCTGATGCCCGCAAGATGCCCTACCTAGAGTCCTCAGCCAAGACCGGCGAAGGGATTGTTGACATCTTCGAGCAGCTTGCCGACGTACTAGTTAGACAGGCTCGTCAGAAACGCCAAAGCTGAATCGCGCACACATTTTCTTCACGGAAGAGGACACTAGTACAGAAACCTAACGCTAATGTAGGCGTTCGCACAACTAAGGACTTAGAAAAATGACAGATCCAGACGAACACTACGGAGTGAACACGATTCCCCCAATGCAGTGGGCTCTTGATCTATACTTCAAGAAGCGGCCGAAGTCCAAAGATCCTGGTGCCTTCGATATTATCTTCAAGGCCGGGGAACATAAAGAGCGAATGAGGAAGAAGGGTGACCACGAGATTTTTGTCACCTATTCAAATCGCGAATTGTTCGTAAGAGCCAGATGTAGTCATGACAAGGAATGCGAGTTCAACAGCGAACGACTTAGTGGTCGGGATCGGGAATCTCTCAAGACATTGGACTGGGAGCTAGTCAACGACCGTACCTTATTCATCGGAATGCGCAAACTCCTTGTCAGATTGAACCTTGATTTCCTCATTTTGATTCGTGCTCTCAACACCATGTGCGACCGCAGGGTAGAGATTCCTCTCACAACTAAGTGGGGCAAGACGTTTCAGAAGTTTGACGATTATCGTCGCAACCGCTGGCCGGAGGACGTAATCCCTGATGATAAACCACGCTTCATAGAGGAGGTACTTGTGAGGGTCTGTTTCTGGATAATGTCAGCTTCAGTCGTTGGTGCACTAAAAGAAGTTGGGGGAAAAGAAAAGAAAGGCTAGGCCTTCCTAAACTGAGATTCTATGTGGTAGCACCATCTGCTTGGATGAAGCCTGCGCCTTGAGTGGTGACATCATAGCCTAGGTCTACTGCTGTGCTTTGCAGATATCCCTCGAGCCAAGAAACACTCTGAGCACCAAAGGCCTCAAACATCAAGGCATAGACACCAGCTGTCTGTGGACAACTGAAACTCGTACCGCTGATGTAGTAGTATCCACCATAGTACGGTAGGCCTAGATTCTCTCTAAAAGAGAGAACTTCCCTTTCACATCTCAAGACTTCTCAAGAAGACTACAGATTCTGTCAAAGAACTTCATTCGAGGATGGAATGTCTTCTATGATTATGGTACTTTTGACCTCTACAGCAACGTCATACTCACAGCGAGATGCAAAACAAAGTTTGCTAAGGACCTTGAAGCAAGGATGAGCAGCAAACCCATTCCATTTAGGTCAACCCTGAAAATCAAAGGTGGCTTCTTGCTCTGGTTCCTGAGACTCCCACCAACTCACCTCTCTTCGGTGTTAACTCACCTTCAGGAAAATGTTGACGAGCTGAATGTATCAATTGTAGATTATATGCACAGTCAAGTCTATGCCCTCTGGGCTGAGGCTTTCAACGAGGAAACTCGTAGTTGGAGAAACGATTCAGCATTTATGGTAGACTCTCTTCTATGATGTCACCCAGTTCTCCGTCATTTTCTCAAAATGGAATGGAGAGTACAAAT
>JAUVHR010000122.1 GCA_030593165.1 Candidatus Thorarchaeota archaeon | reverse complement strand
GTAACTGTAGAGAAGGTGCTGGGACTAGTTAGAAGAGCTCGGCACAAAACGAGTCCTATACCAACTCCAGGAACTTGGAAGCCAGAGTAGCAATGCGCAAATCCGTTGCCGTGGTGATTACGTTTTTAGACGATGAAACGTGAGAAGAGTCAGGCACAAGCATGGAGTCGGAAGAAGGCGAGTCTGAATATGAAGAGAGTTTTCTTTGCATCAGTCCTGTTCATTATGGCAATCTCCATTTTTATCGCACCCAGTGTGAATACTACAGACTCCGGTTCTCGGAGCGGTTACCAAGCTAGTGAACTGAGGACATTCTACGCTTCTGATCTTTCCAAGACTGTCTACAATGATGTTTCTGAGGCCGCCTATTTCGACCTGATAAGAGAGTTCTCCGAAATTGGACCCAAACCTGAAGGCTCAGCAAATAACGAAGCAACGAAGACATGGATAATATCAAAGCTAGATGCGCTCTCCAACGGGAAAGTCACTTCTGAAGTACGGGGGTCATACGAGTCAATAGTTGGGAAGCTACCCGGTGCACTTGGTGACGATGCACCATGTGTAATCATAGGAGGGCATTTCGATACAGTCAATGTCGCCCCTGGAGCAAACGATGACGGTTCTGGCGTGGCCACCGCATTAGAGCTTGTGCGAGTCCTGTCCAAGCACGAGTGGCCCCTTGACATTTACTTTGGATTCTGGAATGCAGAAGAAACTGGTCTTCATGGTTCTGCAGAGATTGCTCGGCAGTTCCGCAACCAAGACATGGACATACTCATTTACATCAACATTGACATGCTCTTGCTTCAAGACCCAAGCCGCCCGAGTGACGAACAAATCTTTGTCATCTACAATGATGGATATCAAGTTGCATTCCATTCCTCGAAGTTTTGGGCAGAACTAATGCGTGCCATGGGCAACAACTACGATAATCCAGTGATTCTACCTCTTTCATCAACACAGACCACTTGGTGGGCTTATAGTGATCACTACTCATTCGTAGGTGAAGGATACGACAATGTAGTGTTCGCCTCTCAGACAGAGCATAACGATCCGTACTATCACACCTCGAATGATAAGTGGGACACATCAGCTTACAATTACACAGTAGCAACCCAGGCGGTTGCCAGCATAGGAGCGGCTGTTGCATATGCTCAGACAATACCGAGGGGAGAACTCGTTCATGAGCAACACTCAATCACTATTCCAGCAGGCTCTGAAAAGGAGATCCTTGTTGAAATGAGTCTGGTATCTTGGATTGGTATCAGTGGGACTTGGACGGGAGCCGAAGGCACCATGATAACAGCAAGAAACCCAAGTGGAACGACCATTGGCTCTCAAGCAATGGCCTCGACCGATGACCTCCTCAATGTCACAACCACTGAACTGGGCCTCCACAGCATCATCATCGACAACCAACAAGCAGTACCAATCAACGTGATGTTGGAGCTTGAATATGACACTGATATCAGAGGCAACGCAATTCCGGATAGCAAGGAGTGGTGGGACAGCGAATACGTTATTGATTCGGACGGAGATGGGATTTCCAATGCAGACGAGTTGAACATGGGCTCAGACCCTTACAGCCCAGATGGAGACAACGATGGGCTTTCAGATTACGATGAATTGTTCGTTTATGGAACTTCACCGATGAACAATGATTCCGACTATGATGATATGCCAGACTTCTATGAGATTCAGGTAGGGCTGGATCCAACCCAGAAGGATGGACGGTTTGACCATGACGATGATGACCTGATCAGTCTCTTCGAATACGGGAATGGGACTATGCCATTTAATCCAGATTCCGATGGAGATGGCATGACCGATGGATGGGAGTTGGAAAATGGGCTCAATCCCCTTGCTAATGACGCTACTGAGGATCCAGACAGTGACGGTATGGTCAATCTCCAGGAATTCCTCAGTCGTCATGATCCCTTTGTGGCAGATTATGTAAAATCAACGACTAGCTTGGGAATTGAAGAATGGTTTGCGATTATCGCATCTATAGGAGTGTTCTTGGTTCTCATACGGTTCCTTTGGAAAATGCGCGGTAGTTCATAGCATGTACGCTTTCAAGCGAAGCAACGAATCAGTGTATTTTGTTACGTGCATTCGAAGGAAACTGAGGATTACCTGTCGTCTGTCAAACTGGTAGAGCGAGTAGGAAGTGGAATATGAAGAGGTGTGAAAGGAAGTGGATGAACCACGCCCAGAATGATTAGACGATGACATTCAGTCTAATGGAAAACTCATAGGTCTTCATGCTCCTCTTGTGAGCAATATTCCCACTTTGTGATTGCAACATACAACTTATCAGAGAAAAAAAAGAATGAAGGAGTGGAAGTTCTAGATCAAAAATGATGTGCGTCGTCGCATCTTGATTCAGCTAAAAGGGAATCTCTTGATCTAGGCTTCCTCCTTCTCTTCAGTTTGAAGCTCCTTGATTTCCTTGTCGATCTGGCCTATGCGGTCCTGTAGATGCGACTTCATTGCTTCAAGCTGTTTGATTGTGGTTTCTTTGCTCTGCTCAAATGGAGAGCAACACCCATACATTGCCTCCATTCGCCTTCCAGGGTGCATACCCATAGATCTGAAAACCAACGGACCGGCAAAACGATGTCCTTCGTGACTATCACACATTTTCTCTTTTTCACCTCCCTTACTTATCCTTTGAGCTCTTCAACCTAGCAAGCTGTGCGTCTATCCAATCCAGTTCCTGCTGTAGGTACTCTCGATACTTTTGGAGAAAATCGAGATTGCTAGGAGCACATTTTCCTGAAGCACAGTGACCTCGCATGACAACAAAGCCCATTGGACTCCTCTCACGAGTAGCCCACTTTAGCAAAGCTTTCCTATCACTAGCACTTACTGTTCGACCTAGAAAACCCCAGAGACTGTCTTGTACTCTGAGTTCCGAGTCGAGACCTTTCAATGCTTCAGCAAGCATTTTTTGGCCATTTGATGTGAGTCTATACACTATAGCATCAGGTCTGTCGTCCTGTTCGACCTCTTCTCCTTCGATGAAGCCCAACTCAACAAGTCTGTGGAGTGCCGGATATACAGTTCCGCTTTTCAGGGCCCAGCCATCTAGATTCTCTCTCAACCCTTGCATAATCATGTAACCATGGGCTGGCTTCTTCTTGAGAAGCACTAGAATGAGCAAATGAACAGGGCTTAATCTAACTGAACTTGTTTGTATCCAGCGTCTTCCACGAAATGCCATTATGTAGATACCAACTTATGTAGAACTCTATATACATCTAGGTAGATATCTACATATAAGGTCTCTGAAGTCGAACCAGAATTTCTATGATGTCCAAGATTGTACAAGTTTTGGGCAACGGTTCGGAGGCATGGCTTTGAACGATGTAGTCAGGGCCCAGAATCGCGTCAAAGAGGACCTGTACGCCCTCCCCGGTTGGGAAATGCTTGAGCCTCATTGCAGCGACCAACTGATCATGCGGACCCTAGGCCTTTCTCAGGATATGAATTACGCATCTAAGATACTCAGTGGTCCAACAAGGCGCAAGGGCGACTTCAATCAGTTGACGGGGATAGGCAGTTTCAAGGAGCTTTTTCAATAATAATGAGCTACCTTCCTCCATTGAGTCGATAAGCATCGCCTCAGCCCTCTCCGTCTCCTCTCCCTCAAGGTTTCTCACTCACTGTTCAAGAAAGGGAATATCTATTAGACGAGTAGCTAACCTTTGAAGCTATATCATCTACATATAGAGAGAGAGAAAGAGATGGAAAATGAAGCTCAGCCTGCTTCAACGCAGGCGGTATCAAAAGGGTATATGATCTTCCTTGTTGTTGTCATGGGTCTTGTGAGCCAGATGGATACTTGGCTCTCACTCATCGAAACACTAGCGGTGCCAAATATCCTCACAGAGTTCTGGGTCATCGTTGATGATGCTTCTGCTGCTGTTGCTCGAAGCGAGTTCGCGTTCTGGCAGGGAATGTTCGGAGTAATCGTCTTTGGTGTCTTCTTCATTGCGTGGTTCGCTGACGACTTTGGGAGAAGGAAGGGATTAATGCTTCTGGTCATGGTGATGGGCATTCCTACGATTCTCATTGTATTCCTATCCGTGAATGTGTACATGTTCCTGCTTCTGTACTCAGTTGTCATTATGGGAACGACATCAAATCTGTGGGAAGTACCAATAACAGAGGAAGCTCCTCCAAAGAAACGTGGGCTTTATGGGAGCATGGCATTTCTTATTGGTGTCATCCCGATGTATGCCATTATAGGTAAGGTCATCGTCAATACCATTGATTGGCGATGGGGTTACGGCGTGATGTTCTTTATGATGCTAGTCCTCATGCTTCTACTCTATTTCATGAAGGACCCTCAGAGATGGAAGGACACAGCAGAGGCACGTGAGAAAAAGAGACTTGGTGTGATGGAAACACTGAGGAAACTCCGAAGAGAAGACCGCAAGTACATCATCATCGCGGTTGTTGTATACCTCACATGGACAGTTGCATTCAAGATGGCAACAACGTTTGGGGGAGAGTATTTCATTGGCCCGCTTGGCTACACAGCCGACCAATTTGGCTCAATTCTCACGGTTGCCGGATTGCTGCTACCTGTCAGCGCACTCATTTCTGGTATCATGTTGGATAAGGTTGGGAGGAACTTTGTGCTGGTGTTGGGTTCTATTGGGTCAGTGATATGCCTTATCGCCTTGGGACTCACAGGCACCCCAATTTTCTACCAGCTCGCATACTTCTTCATGGCGATGGTCCTTGCCTGGATCTATGTATACCTCGCAGAGATCTTTCCAACTGAAGTGAGATCAACAAGTATCGGAGTCTGTGTGACTGGAGCACGATTTGGGTATGTCATCGGGCCACTATTCTCCTCAGCATTGCTAACAATATTTCCATTAATGGATGGATTCTGGATTATCGCAGGCTTGCTGATGCTCATACCTCTATTGGCTCTACTAGCGAAACCTCTTGAAACAAAGGGGAAGACTCTGGAAGAGATTGTGATAGAAAGATAGAACTATCAAGGAGTTGAGGATGCGCACTTTGCGCGCCTCATCCCCCCTTTTTTGACGAACTGAAAACACGTACTAGATTAGGTCGAGCTTCACGGATTGGAGGACTACTTCAAACCTAATAGCTCTACTTCAAAAATCAAAGTTGAATTCGCTGGAATTAATCCACCACCAACATCTTGATCACCATAAGCTAATTCAGGGGGAATGGTTAGTTTTCTCTTTCCACCGATTTTCATTGTGAGGACTCCTTGGTCCCATCCCTGAATCACCTGACCAACGCCAATCTTGAATTCGAAGGGTTCACCTCTGTCCACTGAACTATCGAATTTCTTCCCGTTGGTCAACCAACCGGTGTAATGGACAACAACTGTCTGCCCCTGTTTTGGTGAAGCTCCAGTTCCAACAACAATGTCCTCGAGCTGTAATTCTGTCATAAGGTCTCTCCTTGTCCTAGGCGTATTAATCCTTTATGCAAATCATGCGAACAGTGAATAGTATTGTTCTTGATTGGCTTAGTGGGGCCATTTATTGTCTGAATTCCAATCCCACATCGCTCTATTATGTTCCCTTCGATTAAACCTCCATCAGAAATGTCAAGGAGTTTGTCTCGCTTTCGCAAACAGACCCAACCCTAGTATGAACAGAACAAACCCTGAAGAAAGGTAGATCAATTGAACACCTGCT
The DNA here is from genome assembly GCA_030593165.1 of Candidatus Thorarchaeota archaeon. Lineage (GTDB taxonomy): Archaea > Asgardarchaeota > Thorarchaeia > Thorarchaeales > Thorarchaeaceae > JAJRWI01. The sequence goes on along the minus strand of JAUVHR010000122.1, from coordinate 3,124 downwards.
CGTTCATCTAGTTCTTCTGGAACATCGCGATAGATCTCAATAGTCCAATCATCACCTGACGTCATAACTCCAGCGATTGTCACATTAACAGATGATGTTGGAGTGAATTCATAATAAGCCGAATCAGTGGCATCAGCTCCAGTCGAGTCTTCATCGCGGTATTCCGAATCGTATAGATCTGCATTTAATTCAACGACACCGTCAATGTAAATCACAACCTTCCCGTCAACAAGTGCTTCGTAACCATATGCACTGTAGTAGTAATCGTCATGCATTGTGACTACAATCTGGTATTCATGATCTGATTCTAGAATCTCTGTGTAAGTGAAGTGAGAGGTGTTGTCTGAATCATAATAGATTCGATATTGTTCTCTTTCAGCTCCAACCACCATTAGACCCATGAGAGCTCCACCAATAACAACTACACCAATCAGAGCAAGAACTAATGATACAATCTTTAGTCTGGTCATTGAATGACTTCCTTCCCGCGAAGCTAAACAAACGCCACATAGATAATTTCACTATTGTATGTTACGATTAAAAGGCAATATGGCGCATCCAGTGACTCTATCAAGTCATTTTCTGCTTGAATCTCTCCAAGTACTGCCTGCTTCTGACTAGAAGTTGGTTTTGGTTGGTCTAAAGCCACTCCTCTCTTTTAGAAAGGATCTAAGGAACGAATTTCTTCAAGCACTTTGTGCACACTACAGATCCATCAGGTTTCAATGCTCCAGCTGCTAGTTTCACTATAGTGCCACAATCAGGGCAATTCGCAGTAGGTATATCTGATGCTTCCGAAACACTCGGACCAGTTTCTACAGGGGGTTTTTCTATCGGCGGTTCATGTTCAATAGATGGTTTATTGGCTGACATTAGAGCAAGAGCAAGTATTGCGGTCAACGGAATGGGGATGACATTTCTGAAAAAGAGAATGAATCCAGAATAAATGAATGATATAGCGGCTAACGCAATAACACCCTTTTCAAAAGCCCTACCCTTCCAGATCATTGCTAGAAGAAGTATCAATAGTACATTGATGATTAAGAATGGGACAGCACCGAATAGCCAATCTGGTACAAAATTCTCAATAACATCAGGGCTATTCCCTCCAACAAAGAAATGAATCATCGGCGATGGTTCACCTAAAGAGTCGAGGCGATACAAGAATATTCCAGCTATGAGATTGAAGCCCAACCAAAGTGAAGTTCCTCCATATGTCTGATACAACCAGAGCCCATACGGTAAGAATGCGCTAATCACAACAGGTAGTATTCTCTTCATTGAAACTACGTTGTCTTCTCCCACATAACTCACCTACAAGTGAAAATATGCATCACGAAGAATATACAGTCTTCGAATTATATCTTCCGAATCTCGACTCCGCACCATTCTCAGTTTTAGTGGCCTCTTCTTGGCGTTCTGCTCCGGTCTGAATGAGCTTTAGCTGAGGAAACGGCCATGAGAATTCCTGGAAGATAAAGGAATCCCAATAGATGCAAACCTTGTGGATACAAAACTTATTGGAAGTTCCAATAACAGAAACAAAGGAATAGAATTGGCAGTCTAATGACTACCAACTCTTAAAGATTGATTTGATTGTCGTTACTACATCCTTTGAAACATTCTTGTCGTATCCAGTTAGATCCAAAACTCCTGCAATATCATAATAGATCGTCTTTGGGGATGTCTTTGCTACTGCAACCTTTGGACCTTCAACCATCTCTTTCTTACAGCAATGGATAGTAATCCTCAACTCGTTGGCGTCTGTAGGAGAGAACTTGGTCACCATTATCACATCACCCTTCAACAAAGATGCCAGTAACACGTACATCGTATCCGATGTCACTCAAAGAGGAAAGATTTGTTCCCAATTCTTCCTTGAATTATACCTCTACTCCCTCTCGCTCAACTATCTTGTACCACAATGCACCACTGCATCTTGATTTTGGTATTGTAAGAAATGAGTTTCTTTCCAAAACATCAATCGCTCCTGAGTACAAAAGATGAGCATACCAGCAGAAGAATTCGCCTCTTGCTTGAGGGCTATAGGTTCCGACCTTCAACATGGCAAATAGAGTATCGATTGATTCCTTGTTCTTGAGGCAGAATTCATGCAGATGTGAAGCTTGTTCTTTTGCAAACTTGGTCCATTTTGACACATCATCTCTATCAATAACTGGAATAGATAGTTCCCTTCCAATTTCCAGAGGTTCATGCCCGCATTGTTTCACAATCTCTTTGTACTTTATGCTAATTTCCATCCTATGTGGATTTGGTTCACCGTCTATGATATTCTGAGCGAAGGTAAGGAATGCCCATTTCGGTATCGGTAAATCAGTGGAATTCTGACCATATTCACCCAAATCCTCCTTGGAGCCTTCCACCATCCAGAAGTAGTATTGAGCATCAGGTCGATCTGGGCTGGGTCTTTTAGGAGCAGGGGGCATCAGTATGCGCTGGGAAGCTATCTCTTCAAGAAAGGCTATGTCAAGAAGTCGCGACCCTACCAGCATGAAAGCCATATCCGAGAAGGTTTCATCTTCTGAAAAAGATAACGTCGAATAAACTGATTCTATGTCATTCCAATTTGACTGCACAATCTCTGCAAGGTGTAGTCCAAGCTCTGAAGCATGATTCCTAACCTTTGTTGTTTCGTCAGAGTCCACCACAAGAAAGCTAGGATGAAATGAGTCCTTAGATTTTGTAATCAAACTCGCTTCATGGAGACTGTTCAATTCAGCCAGAAGGTCAGAGTAAGCAATATTTGCCATTTGACTAATATCATTCAGACTTAATCCGTCATGTAAGGAACGTATTATCAAGGCTCTCAGTTTGTTTAGAGCACCCCAGGGATTTCCGCTTCCAGCTAATGAGAATTGAAAACTACTTGGATTATATGGAAAACCAGGATTTGGAACTATGATTCCCTCAAATTTCAAAAAGCTGTCAACAGTATTAACAGTTCAGAATAGCGCATTCCGAACTAATCATTTAGGAAGAATGCAAAATTTCTAAACGAAATCACGTTTCAAGATGTCTATGAGAATGGCTTCGTGTCGATGACAATTGTGAAATATGCCTTCTTGTTTCATCATATCCTTGATTCAATATGCAAGGCACTGTT
>JAUVHR010000206.1 GCA_030593165.1 Candidatus Thorarchaeota archaeon | reverse complement strand
TCGCTGATGTGAACGTGCAGGACTTCGCTTTCAAGGCGAACGGCAGCTTCGCGTCCGGTGAGGAAACAGTAAGCGCTGAAACCTTTGCGTTTGAAACTGCAGGAGCTCAGTTTGCTGAGATGATCATGGGTGGTGTAACCTATGACTGGAGTAAGAACACATCTGCTCCGTACGACGTCTTGAGCTACACTACGCCAGTAGGCACATTCCGTGCGGCCTTTGAGTCTGACAGTGGCCAGTCCGCCACTGCCTGGAGCTTCAGCTCCACCATGTTCTACGTGACCATAGGCTTCCCAGAATGGGACGGCTACAGCGTATATCAAGACCCGGTCTTCGTCAGCTACATCTCCGCTCATGGCACTTCATCCTTGCCCGTTCGTTTCGGCGCGTTCAGCTTGAATATTGCTGCTCCACAGGCCACTGACACAGTGCAAGTGGGAATCGAAATTGAATCTGACGTGCAGGTGAACAGCGCCGACCTAATCTACGGCACCGCTAGTGAGAGCCTAGACCAATCGACCCCGATGTGGCAGGAAACTGACACTAGGTGGGTTGGCGAAATCCCACCACATGACGACGGTGTGCAGGTCTTTTACATGGTGATTGTGCACACTGACATCGGTGACTTTGAGTCACCACTAGGCTCCTACATCGTTGGACAAAGCGGACTTGACATGATGGTCCTCGTTGCAGGATTCGCAGTCCTTGTGATTCTTGTTGTTGTTCTGGCAAGAAGACGGCGACGATAGGATATAGAAGAGGGGTAAATTCCCCTCTTCACCCTTTTTTTTATCAGATTGATGAAGCTACTCGATGTCGAGTGCCGGTGCTAGTTTTGTTTTCCAGAACTTGATTCCGGCTATATGAGCAGCATACGTAGAGCTGAATCCGTCATAGGAGATACCAGTTACAGGGATTACACTTCTTGTCATCAGACAGTTCTTCTTATCGATTCCGAAATTCACTTCGACAAGCGATGCATTGGCCTTGAGTAGTTTCTCGTAGACGCCGTTTCTCTCCTTCTTGGAAAGGCTCGATAGATCCATTAGTCTGGTGGTGAGAGTTATCCAATTCTTACCTGGAAATACCTCTATCTCCTTTGTTTCAGTAAGCGCATATGGATGGAGGCTGAATGTCTTCCGACCGTGCTCCTCAAAGCTGACTTCCATTCGCTTTAGGTATTCCTTGGCAATGAACCAGGTTGTGCTCATCATTGTTCTCTCTTCCGTCGAGGAGAGACTCCTCTCTCTAGGTCACCTCTGAGCGAATGACCTAGTTGCTAGAGAATTCTCACATTCTAGTAAAAGTCTTCGCATTTCAAATTGAAAATTGCTTTTTGGGTGGACAACAATAATTTCACTTTCACAGATCCCGCTGGTGTGTACAAATCAATTGACTCAGGTCTAACTTGGTCTAGCGTCTTGAATACAACAGACAAATGTCGTGCTATCCGTATCTACCCTGGAAATAGTTCAATACTCTATGCTGCGACACATGCTGATGGGATATTCGTCAGCCAAAATTCCGGTGCAACTTGGACCAACTATCCCATGGGATATGGTCTCACATCTTTGGATGTCCAAGGAGACACGATATATGTTGGAACCCAGGGATATGGAGTCTATTCAGGTGACATATCAGTATCTGATTACTCAGTTACATGGCAACCAAGTCGAAGCAATAAACCAATTCCAGAAGTCTTCAGCATGCAGATTGCAATCGACCCTCATGATTCTAATCGAATTTATGTCGGAGCATATCCCGGAGGGCTTTTCCGTTCCGACGATGGAGGTGCGACATTCTATGATAAGAACTTCCAAACTCCAAGTGTTATACCAGACGATCCATTTCGTCAAGGTTACTACACATATGCTCTGAGAACTAGTAACACCAGTGAAATCTGGCTAGGTACGTGGGGAGGAGGGATGTTCAAGTCATATGACGCAATGGACCACAATGTTCGTGCTGATGGTGTCGGAATGACTATGATGGGCAAATACATCTATGAGATTGTGGTTAGCCCTAATCCCCCATTCACCGTTTATGCTGCTACTGAGGAGGGTGTATTTGTCACCGAAGATTCAGGTGCTACATGGTCAAACTTCAGCATAGGTTTGGAAAGCCTTCAGGTTCGATCATTGGAACTCACTGCAAATGGAACATTGTACTGTGGTACTCTGGGATATGGAATGCACGTTTTCAATACGACCCTGGGTCAATGGAAACAATTACCACCTTTCTCCAATCTAGGTAATGTGTGGCCTATCTGGAATGATCGACCTTCCTATCAGTATTCTTCGCTTTTGTTCCATCCAACTGATCCCAATATTGTTTACATCGGAACATTCCCAACTGGTTTCTTCAAAAGCACTGATGGCGGAAACACATGGTTTGAAAGTAACACCGGTTGGACAAACGATGGTGTCTTCGCTCTTGTAAATCATCCATATAACTCCTATATTATCCATGCAGGCACCTATAACGGAGTTTCCCGGTCGCTAGATGAGGGTGCAACGTGGGAGAGATGGGATGAAGGATGGCCTGATGAGCAATGGGCATTCTCAATTGATTTCGATTCAAGGAATCCCGAAATTATGTATGCCTGTTCAAAGAATGGTGAAAACGAAGGAACTGGTACAACCGATTTCAGAGGAACAGTTGTGAAAAGCACGGATGGCGGAGCACATTGGTTCGAAATCATAAATGGGTTGAATGTGACCCAAGAGTTCTACAAGATAATTGTTGACAAGCACAATCCCGATACAATCTATCTAGCGGCACAAAACGACGGTGTTCTCATTAGCTATGATATGGGAGGATCGTGGGAGTCTTGGACCGAAGGTTTAACGAATCGACGTGCTGGTACAAGTGGAAATAACATTGCTAACCCAATGGCTCAGTCTGCTGATGGACTCTATCTTTACTTCGGTACATTTGGTTCAGGTGTATTTCGACGGACTACCTATATCCCGCCAACTACAACTACCACAACAACCACAACACCACCGACTCCATTCCCGATGGACATGGTCATAGTTGTGGTAGGTGGTGCAGCAGTCGTCATTGTGGTACTTGTACTGATCGTTCGAAAGAGAAGATAGGACAAGTGAAAAGGGGGACTGATTTGAGTACCCCTCAATCTTTCTTTTAACATCGAAGTCAGTCCTAGAGAGCCAAAAAGAGGTTCAGCAGGGAAATGTATCCCTGCTACTTTTCATTCATGACTCTAATTCCAGCCGCACGGGCAGTTTCGCGTAATTGACTACTCTCACGAACAGAAGTCTTGCCATTCATGCCAGGTGCTACAATAATTTCAACACATATCATTCCAAGATAGTTGCAGATGTCTTTGAACATCCCAACAGTGTGTCTTGCGTAGTGATCATTTCCACCACCCATCGGAATTGTCAGGATGACCTGCTTTCCTTGGAAGATTGTCGGGTTGACTCCGTACCAACGATCGATGAAGGCTTTGAACTGGGCACTTGGGCCCCACCAGTAGATCGGAGTGCCCAGTACCCAGATGTCGCTCTTTTTCATGAGTTCGAAGAGTGATTCCATGTCATCGTCATGCACACACTTTCCATTCTTCTGACAGTAGTTGCAGGCACGGCATGGAGCGATGGTCATCTCTTGTAGGATGACCTTAGTAGCAGTAGCACCACCTTCAGCAGCTCCCTCCAGCACAGAGTCAACAAGGGTCTCCGTGTTGGCTCCTCGTCTTGGACTTCCCACAATCCCCAGGATGTTCTTTCTGTCTGTGGTGACAGCTCCCAATTCGGTTTGTTGCTTTACCGATTGCATTGCCTTACTCCTTTCTAAGCATAGTCGAGCTCGGAACTACTTGACCTTGTAGGCCATGAAGATCTCAAATTCCTCAAGATCCGAATCGATTCCAGCCACTCCGCTTGCTACAGCACCATCAGTTGTGAATCCAAATCCAACTCTCAAGGGGATGTCTTTCATTCCAGCATTCTTCGCATCTTTCGCAATCTCAACTACCAATCTCTTCCAGGCATATCTGTAGCCTGGACGAATGGCAGTGAATCGCATCAGTACACGTTCCTCTTCTCCGAAAAGGAATATCCCGTCTGGCTCCATTTTGAGTATTGCACTTGCAGCAACTACCTTGTCCCCATCCAGAATCAAGACTGCATTACCCTGTTCCAGAACCCGGTTCTCAAAGTAGTTCCTGAATCCTTCCTCATCAGGAAAGGCTCTCTTGAGCTGGGGGTCCGAGAGAGAAACTTCTATCAGAGCATCAACATCGTCCTTGGTTGCGAATTGACTCTTCAGTTTGGCATACTTTCCTTCCAATTTCTTTGAGGCCAACTTCTCAACATCCATGTCCTTTGTGTAACGATAGGCTCGCTCCACTTCTTCGAACCCTCTCTCTTTGAAGAACTTGACCTGGTCCTTTGCAATCTTGGAATTCATAACAATACCAGTTCTGATTTCCGTTAGTTTCTTCTCTTTCTTCAAGTGAGTGAACAACTCATCGAATATCTTCAACTTTGCTTCATCAGGGCAATCTTTCATTGACCAGGGATAGCCAATTCCACCACGCCCAGGTTCATCATCGCTCAACCATGATGTGACATAAGCAAGAGGCTCTCCCTCCTTGGTCAGCGCATAACGAGTTGAATCAACACCTCTAGTGTTGTTTCGGGGTTTGATCTCTTCAGCCCGTGCTGGTAGTCCAGAAACCTCTGTATAGATCTTGGCTTGCACTTCTTCCAATCCATCATCAGGATTCCATTTCTTGTAAACTACATTCATGTTCTTTCCTCCTCATTGATTTACAGGAGTGGTGATAAATGGTTGGGTAATAAACCTTATCCAATAAGATGCTTAAAAGCGCACACTTATATTATACAATAGTGTCATCTATCAACTATCGGAGGGGTTGAACAAACAGTGTGAGTCATGTCAAGTTACCGTTTTGAGCTAACATATGATAGCTTTGAAAGAAATAATGGGAGGTGAGTACGAATCCCACCTTCCCTTGGTTAATGCCTAGTTGGTTGCTCAGGTCTCATGGGTAGAAGTTTTGTTGATTCAAAGGATGTACGTACTTCTTCGAGCTGACGACCAAGACTGATGTACTCCTCATCACTGCGGAGACTCTCGACCTTCTGTTTGTAGTCAGCCTCATCATTGTACTTTGACAGGTAGAAGACCTCATCCTCGTCCCCTGCTTTCATATCCATTGTAATCCCCAACGGGCTTCTAATAGCATTTGTTTGCATAAACCCGTCAAGTCTTCGCTTTTCGAGCCTCATTCAGCGAGAAGTCATTAAGGAAACTCTAGGAGAATTATTCGGAAACTCACACTTCATGATTCCCAATTGTAATATAGTCGAGTTTTGAATCAATAGGAAACAGTGGGTGATTGTGCTTGAAGAGTATGAAGATCTATGTTGCAGGACCCTACACAGGTTCTACCTTGGAGGAGATTGAGGAGAATGTCCGAAGGGCAATGGAGGCGGGTCTCAAAATTTGGAAGAAAGGGCACTTTCCCTACATCCCACATCTAACTCACTGGCCAAATATCCTCGCGAGAGACCTCGAGATTGAAATGGGCTGGGTCGATTATATGAACTGGCATGCTCCCTGGGTCGATCATTGTGATGCGCTCTTTCTTTTAGCCGAGTCCAAGGGAGCGCTCCTAGAATATAATCGAGCAAAGGAAGAAGGTAAGAATATCTTTCACTCTCTGGATGAAATTCCCACTGTCGAGAGATCTCTGACTTGGGCTCGTGAATGCGCAAATGACGACGATTGAGTGATGTCCATCAATGATTCCAGGTTGGTTCAATTTGGAGTGAGGTGTTAACCATCGATCATATTGATAATGATGGAACACAACATAGATTGTTTGAGTGCGATGAACACCAAGGTCTGATGTAATGGGAATGGATTGGATTCATTCGTCGACCTCCCAGAGTAAGGATATTAAAATTGGGCCGAATGTATATCCAACAATGATTCTTTAATCACGACATAACTCAAGCACAAAGGAGACATTACAACTTGAGAATGTGTGCAAAGTGTGGAAAAGCAAATGATGTACTGCGGAAGCACTGCACTCGCTGCGGAGCTTCTCTCCTGAAAGAAGCAGAGGACTCGAAACCGAAACCATCTGCGTCCATCCGCAAATTAGGAAGAGCAGTTCCAGAAGCATTCGATGACTCGAGTGAAA
>JAUVHR010000123.1 GCA_030593165.1 Candidatus Thorarchaeota archaeon | reverse complement strand
GTTCACTCTCAAGATGCAAAAAACAGGTTATAAGGTAAAACCATAACACCCACTAAACCATTCACCATGGCAACCTTATTCAATGGGTCATTGTACAATTTCTCGCATAACTCTATGACCATTTCAAGGTGTGACTAAAATGCCAGTCTTTGATACACCATCCATAATCAGAGACATAGTGCTGGTTCTCGATGGGGGAGTCATCTTCTATACTCTTCTTTTTGTTGCGATATTTTTGGGGCAATGGTTGAGAAGCTCTCTTCGTAAATTCACTGATGTCAGATTAGCATGGGCTATATTCATGTTGGGAATGTCTTTGAACACCTTCTCGTTCATCATGTCTGATTTCTATTTTACTGAGGCAATAGAATCTTTGATTTGGGTGAAGACTGGTTACACATCAATGATGATTGCACTGATTGGGTTTTTTATAGCTCTGGAGCGAATACTACCCTTCCAAACCAGAAACATATTCGCGTTTCTGGGTCTTGTGATTACATCAATTACAGTATTATCTCCGAGGGAATGGATGACTGCATTGGCTCTTGCTGCATGTCTACTAGCATTTGCAGTTCTCTCCCTTTTCTTTATTTTCTATATACGAACAACAGCAGGAGAGGTAAGAAGTAGTATCCGCCTAATCCTCATCGGTTTTCTCATTGGTTTTGTTGGATACTTAGGAAGAAGCGATTTCATATACTATTCCCTTGGTGAAATAGCATATGTCTTTGGAGCTCTGTTTCTTGTCACAGGTCTTTTGATGTTAGGAGTAGCAGTATTTGTAAGCCCAGCATTGGACGAGCTAGATTGGCCAGAACAAATGCTAGAACTATACGTTATCCACAAAGGTGGAGTTCTAATACATCATCATGAGTTTGTCCGCACTGTCGATATGGATAGACATCTAACAGCAGCTGGAATTGCAGGAATTCAATCACTCCTAGAGGAAATTACACAGAGTATAGGACTCAACAATCTATCAATTGGAGATGTCAATATCCTATTTGCTCACGGTTCTCATTTCACGACTGTTCTAATCTCAAAAAGAGCCTATCGAGTTCTGTTGGCAAAGGTTGAGGATTTTGTTGAAAAGTTTCAAATGGTCTTTGGAAGAGAGATAGAGAACCCCGCTAATGTTAGTATTTTTGGTGAAACTGATCTAATTGTCGAGTCCATATTCAGTACAGAACAATTCTAGCCTAAAAGAGTACTACATGTTGTTTGATAATAGTGAGAGGATCGATATAGGAGCATTACTGCCTGTAACTGTGCTCCCTCGGCATAATTAGGAATACACAGACCATCAGTGCACCTCTCTTCATTTATTTTAATCATCGATCTTCTAACCATTATCAATCACGCCTAGAAATCATAAACTATAGCTAATAAGTATGAAAGCATCCATATGGATTGTGCCTAAAGAGAATGCAGTGGTTATGAAGTCGAAAATGATACGGAGATTATTATCTTTCCAGCAGGATTAGGAGGTGAATTATTGACTAAGAAAGAGGTTGGTATCTTGGAGAATTGGGTTGAACCCTGTTGCTTCGAGATAGAGATTGTTAAGGAAGGTAATTGCAGAGCTGGTCATAAATTAGGCGAAAGGTTTGAGTTCGAATGGAATACACCTCAGGGTGTTTGTTCAGAGAGTTATGTCGGAATGTATCCGGTGATTCACTCACTTCGTGTCTTGGGTGATATGCGAGAATTAGGAAGTGATGAACGAAATGTCAGGATATACAATTGTCCAAGTAGAGTCATTCAGTTCAGGATTAAAGCGACCTACAGGTGCAACCTATGTGGAGTCCATCTAGATATTATTTCTAATGGGGTCCCCGGCAAAAGATTAGAGAATCGTGATGATGATCTCTGGGTGCGTGTCTGTGACAAGTGCTATGAAAAATACGATGATTATACTTTGGTGTGGAGTAAATCCTAGATACGGCAATCAACAATAGATGCAGTGACGTTACTCATCCAATCAGATAAGTAATGTGTAGCTGGACCTGTTGTTCATACACTCAATGGATTTTCTCCCCACTATTGCATCAAAGTTGCCTTCACAACATAGAATATACATTGTTGATCCGAGAATAGCCCTGTCCAAAGGTGAGAATCTATCATGTCTGAAGGACTATCATTTGACCAAGACCTAGCTTTTGAGACCCTGGAAGAGCTATGCAGAATTGGACCACGAGTTGTTGGATCTGGAAATGAGGCTACAGCAGCAGCATTGATTGAGGGACGTTTTAGGGAATACGGTTTCTCGAAAGTGGAGCATCTTGAATACAGCTTCAGATATTACGATGGGATAAGAGCCAGAGTTGGTTCTCCAGACGGTCGTCACATGTTGGATGGAATTCCCTGCTGGATGAGTGCATCAACACCACCAGAGGGTTCGGTGTCAGAGAGCATCTACATAGGAACTCATGAACTCGTTGCTAATCTATCTATCAAGGAAGTACAGGACAAAATTGTGTTTGTTCTTCTTACAGATCAAGTCCAAACTGAAACGCTAGAGTCTTGGAAGAATCTATACTCAATGAATCCAGCAGGTGTAGTATTTCTAGACATCGAACGGGGAGAAGCACCCCGAGCATATGCATTTGATAAGGCAGTATCTCTCTTCTCATCGGTTCCATCAATGGTTGTTTCAGCTGACCAAGCCAAGGCTTTTCATGACCTTATGTTTGGTTCAAGAATCAACATGCTTGTCACAGGTTCTCCTAAAGACGGAACAATGCACAATGTCTGTGCTCCGATTCAGGGAACTAGCCCTCAGACTGTCCTATTGTGTGCACATCATGACACTCATGCCTTCACACCTGGGGCAACTGATAATGCCGCAGGAGTTGCAATCATGCTTGAAGTTGCACGCAACCTTGCTCAGAAGAACACCAGTTTGAGCTATAGGTTTGTATCTTTTGGTGGCGAAGAATTTGGGATGAAGGGATCGCAGGAGTTCGCTTCAAGCACTGATTTGTCTGAGATTGCACTCTGCATCAACATTGACAGCGTCGGAGCATTACCCGGAGTTGTGCTAGCCCTCTCAGCTGGTTACGATGAGATGATCGAATGGGTCACCGACATCGCAAGAACCAACCGATACCCGGCAAGATGCAGAAGAGCATCAACGTCAGGTGGTGACAACATAGTCTTTGCTGCTAGAGGGATACCCACAATACACCTTGCATTTTTCGGACCAACTTCTGGGAAGGTCAGTCATAGTGCTATTGATGAACCATCTCTTCTGACGCCTCGTGCATTGGGTGAAGTTGGTCGAGTTGCATGTCGCATAGTTGAAGCATTTGAGTCAGCTGAACGTATTCCATTCAACTTGGAGATGCCTGATGATCTGCAGACAGCAGCAAAAGGGCGGCTCGAATCTGGTCGAAGACGCCCCTAAGAGCCATGTGCATCATTTTGCATCCCGAGATTGGATTCAACTCCGTGCACCACGGATTGACAGGACTGGAATTCAATCTTGAGTGGGAAGACTGATTACGCAGTCAAGAAACCTTCACCTCGATACAGATGAAAGTCACTCTTCTAGGCACAGGCACATCGCAGCCAGATCCCGAACGCGTTCAATCTGGTGTTCTGATAGAAACCAGCGGTAAGAAGATACTCTTCGATGTTGGTTCAGGCGTGCTTCATCGACTCGTTCAAGCCAACATCGATATTGCGGAGATTGAGGATATTTTCATCAGTCACTTTCACATTGACCATTGCTCCGATTTCCTGACCCTTTGTCAGACACTCTGGCTGATGGGCTACAAGAAGACACTCAACCTCTATGGACCACCTACAATGAAAGAGTGGTCTCGCGGCATCTATGATGTAGCATTCCAGTATATGAGAGAGAAGCTACTTGTGAAACAGACAATCCTGGAGGAAAACGATGCACTCTACTTGGATGATGTCATCATCTCAACCTGTCCCACTACACATGGTTCTCAACAGAGTCGTGCATTCAAGATAGAGCATGAAGGGAAGTCTGTGGTATTCACCTCCGATACTGCGCCATGTCCAGAGGTCGTTGAACTGGCCAAAGGAACCAACCTGCTGATTCACGAGTGCAACTGGCTAGACGGGAAACATCCTACGGGCGTTCACACAAGTCCAAGCGAATTGATGAGCATAGTTGAGAAGACCGAACCCAAGAAGGTAGTTCTCGTTCACATGTGGCCAGAGGTTATTAACGCACAGAAGGAAGTTCTTAGCATTGTCAAGATGCGAACTGACGCCGAGGTTTTTATTGGTGAAGACTTGATGCATTTCACGCTCTGAGGGCAAATTCATAACAATCATGATTCAACAAATTGGATGTACTAGAATTTAGGTCATGACTAGATTCCTTTAGCCAATTTACTTGTTTACAAAATCTCTTTTCTTCGGGTTGCGTCACTAAAAGAGTTTATATGTGTTTGATTGTTCCGTAAATCCGGAACGTTACAACGTAACCGGAACGATGTGACAACTCCGGAACGTTCAGACATAATTCGCATGGTGACAAATGATGTTGACAGTGAATCCAGACGAAGGAACAATCGCGCTGTTCATACCACAGCCCCCAATGTTTTCAGAATTCTATGTTAGCGAGTACATCCGCTCGCTGTTTGGAGCACTATTCATGTTTATGCTCCTCTATCCAATCACGCTTCTTCCAGGACTCTTTGTCATCGTACTCCCTGCAGAGATCTATTTGTCAGGGAAACTCTACGATGAACTCGAGAAATACCGAGCAAAGAAAGCAGATAAGCTTGCACACTTGGAATATTGGGAACAGTCTACAGAAAGAAATGAGCGGGCTCGAATGGAAGCACTCTCTGCACGCCGGGTGTCAGATTATTCGAGGTGATTGAATGAGGATACGAAATGAAAGCGGTCCCTCAAATTCTTCTCTATCTTCCCACTATCATTCGTATCCTTCTGGGTACAGCAATTCTTGCTCTCGTGGGGATTGCTCTACCCTACCAAGAGTGGAGTGGTGAGAAAATCAATGATAATCCACCAGTGTAAAATCGCACTTCAGACGTGTTATTTGTCTCTTCTCCTAGGCACCCTCAAAGTCACAGCAGCTCTAGTTGATTCTGAAGCTGCTGTGGCTCACCATGGCTTGTTGAATGAGTTTGATCTATAGAGAAGTTATGTTAAGAGGTTCAAATCAATGAGAATTCGACTTGGAAAATTCACACATCAAATTCATGTTATGTTTCTTATCCTATGCTTTCTAATTGTTGCTACAGCTCTACCTGGTTCTGGAGCTGCTAATACATATCACGTGTCAGACGCACCTGTTCGCGACTATTGGCCCACAGAAGGATGGAGAAATGCTACACCTGAAGAAACAGGTCTTGACTCGACTAACCTTGTTGAAATGATGGACTATATTGAAGAACAGCAGTTAGAGATTGATTCGCTCCTTGTTGTTCATGATGGATACTTGGTCTTGGATGAGTATCCTCGTTATTTTCAGGCTGATATGCGACATGCGATTCATTCCTGCACCAAAAGCTTTGCCTCAGCACTAGTTGGAATTGCAATAGATCAAGGGTACATAGAAAGCGTAAACATGACACTCTCTGAGCTGTTTCCATCACGTACTATAGGAAATATGGATGATTGGAAGGAAAATGTTACCCTTAAGCACCTTCTCACAATGACACCCGGTCTAGAGTGGGATGAATGGAGTGAACCCTATGGACATAGTGAAAACGATGTAACAGAAATGTTTCAGAGTTCGGATTGTGTGCAATTCGTCCTCGACCGACCCATGGCATACGAACCAGGAACAGAGTGGGTCTATAACAGTGGCGTATCTCATCTTCTGACAGCAATTGTTGCAGACCAAACAGGAGAGGCGCCTCTAGACTACGTGCGCGAGAATCTGTTCTATCCAATTGGTATTGAGAACGGGGACTTTTACTGGACGCGCGACGTTGACGGTTATTTCAATAGTGGGGGAGGTCTCTCAATGACCACTCATGCATTAGCGAAGTTTGGTTACCTTTATCTCAACAACGGGACTTGGGATGGAGAACAGATCGTTTCAGCAGACTGGGTTCAAGCATCATCGCAGAATCAATACACTTTCGGTGAGGTAGGCGGCTATGGCTACCAATGGTGGACGTATTCTCTTGGAGGTGTTGACTTCTATAGTGCTCAGGGATTTGCAGGTCAGTACATAATTGTCATACCTGAATATGACATGGTGATTGTCTTCACATCCAACTGTCCTGCATATGAACCTCGACCTCACCTCAACATGGTCTTGCAGTTCATAATAGATGCATATGAACCAGAGAACTCGGATGAATCTCCTCAATTTGATATCTTCTCTATCTCTCTTGGTGTGTCGCTTGTAGCTCCTGTAATCATTGGTGCGGTGTATCACTTCTCAATTGATCGAAGATATCCTGAGAGAGATATTCTATCGGATCAACAAGTTCCATCTTCGATGGAGGTGTCTGATTAATGGCCCTTTTTGAGATATCAAGCGTTTATGCTCCCTTAATCGCATTACTGCTAATCGTTATTCCTCTACTACTAGTAGTATCAATTCACTACCTCTTGAAGAGCAGACCTTCTAATCGTGTTGTCAGATATCTAAATCATTTAGTTTCATCGCCAAGTATTTCGTATCCCACAGAAAAAGCCGAACTACCTCAGAGTGAAAAGAAACTACTGCACAAGAGGACCATTGCTATCAAGCTTGCACTTGCTTATGGCGGCATACTACTATTCGTTGTAGGAAATTTAATCGCAGAGTTCTTCCTCATCTTCGCTGATGTTTCACGAAGGATTACTCAAGGTTCAACTGGAGCTGTTAGGACCTGGTCAAGCATTGTCATTGAGAATCCCTTCAGTGGCGGATGGATGGGATCTCTACCGTGGTATACATCAATAGCACACCCTCTTGGCGGATTTGATGTCTATCATGATGTGTGGGAGTGGGTGTACTTTACCGGTGCTTTTACTGACAATCATGCATTCTTTCCAGATAATCTAGTAAGTATGATTTTGATCACGTCCATTATAGGATTGCTCATCCTCCTTCCACTGAAGAGTAAAAGGGTACGAGAGACCTACACTTTCTCACTATTCTATCTCGTTACGTCCATGCTAGTTATTACTCGGAGTTTCTTCTCATGTTTCGCTCAGGCATGGAATCTACAATTCAATGGAGCGGTCATCCAATTTGGCCTGATTGTCGTAAATGGAAACATGACTCCCTTTACAAATGAGGTCTTCATACTTACAATACCGTTCATCATTCTTTTCTATGTGCTCTTCATGGGAATTGGTTGGAAGCTTTCTAGAACACACTATTCCGAGAACACCTCGTATCGACGTTGGTTCTTGGTGTTTCTAACTCTTGTTTACTGGATGAGTTTGGTTTATAGTGTAGCAATGTTATGAGGTTGATAGAGTAAAGCCACCAATACGCTGAGTGAAGAAGATATGAGTGATTCGATATTCAAGAAACTAGCACGCGACCTCAAAGTTAGTTTCACATTTACATACAGGAACACGATATCTTTCTTCCTCGCAATGATAGGAGTTTCTCTTGTCACTCTAATCCTTATTATCATGGTTGTGTTGCTAGTAGTAATTCCTATCTTGTTCTCTGGAGGTATTGGTTTCTTAATCTGGCTAGTTATCACACTTGTTTCTGATGTATCAGTGATGACTGGATTCGCCCTTCTAGTAGTTCTGATGCTTCTTCTCCTACCACTGCTAGCCCCTGTAATCATTGGTATAGGAGCACTCTATGGAATGTCAAGGGAGATTGTTGAAAGCGAGGGTACTACTGCCGAAGGTGTGTTCACTTGGTATAGGAAGAAATTCTTGTCCTTTATTGGTACGGGCCTTCTTCTGTTCGTTATAGTTGCCGGACCCCTTCTACCAATCATCTACTTCATTCCATATTTCATTCAGCATCCCCCCGATCAGACTCAGCTTACATTGATTTTCTTCATCATGTCATTATGGTTAATGATGAGTTCTGGATTTCTATCTTTGACAATACCTGGTGTCATTGACGACTTATCGATTCTAAAAGCAGCACGTCATTCAATCAGACTAAGCTGGCGATATTTCGATAGGGTATTTGGGATTTGGTTGATTTATATAGCCATCATTCTCCTGCCTTTAGCTCCTGCATTCCTCCAAATATTGGATATTATACAACTCCCTCCAAATGTGGATTTGGAGCCCATTATTGGCAGCATCGTTATTCTATTGAGCATCTTCGTAATACCTTCACTGGCAATTGCACAAACTAGAATCTACATGATTCTGTCAGCTGAATATGAAGAGTCTTTCATCCCTGTAGATGAATCTCAAGGGGGTGTCTGACATTGACAAAGCGAGTATCCAGAAAGCCAATGAAGGACTTCGAAGTCATTAGTGATATCAAAGTAATCAAACTCCTTCTTGAATCTACAAGACGAATGATTGTTTTCACATATCTAGTGCATTCGCCTATGACTGTGAAACAGCTCGCTGATGCCATGGGGAAAAAACCAGGAACAGTACTCCATCATGTCCAGAAACTGAGGGAAGCTGGAATTATTGTTCTTGACTATACTCGAGAAACTCCCACAGGAATTGTTGAACGCTATTACCGTGCAACAGCAAGAGATTACCGTTTGGGTATTAGTGAGATGATGGGGGCGACTGCTGGTAGCGACAAGGCGGTTAAGGACCGAGCATTCTCGATTTTGACTGGACTTTCTACTTACGATTTCAATATACCAGAAAGCGA
>JAUVHR010000165.1 GCA_030593165.1 Candidatus Thorarchaeota archaeon | reverse complement strand
CTAGAAAGAAAGGATTATGAGAACAAGCATCCGGGTCTGAGGTTTGCCTATGATGGAATGTGCATTCAAATCGATGAGAAGAAAAGGTAAATCTCTATTTAGTTAGGATAAGTATTCTACCGAATTTGCTCACGTTCAACTGCAGCCTGCCTTTGAATGAACTTGCATATCCAGTTTCAATTCTCACTCTCTCCCCTTGATTCACTTGCCGTATAAAATCATTCCAAAGAACTAACTCGATTGAGCCAGAGTTATCAGTGAGAATGGCTTCCGCAACCTGATGTGTCCTATTGTCTTTCTTTGAGAATACTTCTCGGGGCTCTGTTATGCTCTCTAGGACACCCTCAACAAAGCAGCTCTTGCTTTCCTCACCTATTTCACGGATTGGGATTCTCTCATCCACATATTTCGAATCAGTGATTAGCTCATAGGCTCGCAGATCAAAGCCGGGGACCCATCTGAAAATCCCTCGTTGAACGAATCCTAGTTTCTCATAGTACTGCTTTGTTCTAACATTCCAGACTGGTGTATCAAGTGTCCATTTCTTTGCCTCAGAATATCTTGCTTTGATCAGTTCAAAGGATCTTGTCCCTATGCCTTTGTTATGAAAATCTGGATCGATGAAAACTCCAAATATCTCATAGTGTTGAGTTGAAATTTGAAATGCTATAGTTCCTCCAACGATTCGGCCATTGTACAAGATCTTGAGATACTCGCCGAATTTTCTCTCTATGTTTCTTCGATGCGTTTCAACGGAATCATAACCGGGAGGCCCACCTTTACCGGGCGCTCCAACCTCAACATCACTGTCAAATGCGCGCTTTGAGATATCAGCTAGAATCTCTGCATCATCATGTGTTGCTCTCTCAATGCTTACCTCATCTGTCATCTTAGACACGACCCTAGTAGGCTACAGAATAGCACATACCTACTTTCTTTTGAAAACTGTGAACTAATCATGTGATAACAAGTTTTCTCGGTTTTGCCGAGAAGCAACATCGGTCTGTAGTCTATTGGTCACTTCCGGAAGAACAAATCTACTATTGGACGTCGCATGTTTGTAGAACATCAGAGAGGACTGTAGTATAACAGAAGAACATCATTACGATGCAAGAGAGTGGAAAAAGCATCAACAATCAATAAAGAAAGACCAACCAAATGAGGGCCAAACAAGAAGGTACTCTTTTGAGTGATTCCCCTTTTCGATTCTATTTTGCTGAAAATCATCAAACACAACATATGACATACATAGCTCCAACTATCTTCTGAGACTACTACATCATCAACATCGAGTTGATGGACTTCGACTGAGAATCTGTCTAGCATGGTTTCTTACCATCTGCTATGCCTTCAATCTCAGTTTTCCAATCCAAAGAGAGAAAAGAGTGTGCTAGTCTTTCACACTATATGGGGATTCCATGAAGAAGGGGTATCCTATTGTTTTGGTTCTTATTCTAGTTCTATCATCATGCAACAATATACCATCTATTGCAGGTATACCTAGTCAGGAAGATATCAAAGTCATAGTGGACATGGATGCTGCTCCTGATGACTGGGCATCAATATTGTATCTTCTCAAACACACGTTTGTTACAGTTCTTGGTATAGGAGTTTCATGCGGTGTTTCTTATGTTGACACAGGTGTCGCTAATACTCTGGGTATTCTAGAACACTTGGAAATTGAAGATATTCCAGTAGCAGCTGGAAAGGATACACCTCTTGTAGTTAATCATGAGTTTCCAACTCCGTGGAGGGACGGAAGTTATAATTTCTATGGACTTGACCTACCTACAACTACTCTACAACCATCTTCAATGAATGCTTCAGAGTTAATTATATCCTTAATAGAAAACACTACAGAAAATGTAACTATCATAGCCTTGGGTCCACTCACCAATGTTGCCATCGCGCTTGAAGCAGAACCTTCAATAAAAAACAAAATTGACGAAATCCTTCTTATGGGCGGGGCTATTGATGTCCCTGGAAATGTCGGATTAGAATCTGATATTCCGAATTATGTTGCAGAGTGGAACATTTGGGTTGATCCTCATGCTGCTGACATCGTTTTTGGATCAGCACTCCCCATTAGGATGGTTGCTCTGGATGCTACAAATCAAGTTCCACAAACCCAAGCGTTTCTTGATAGACTCGAGGGTGTTATGACTTCCCCGGAAGCACTTCTACTCTATAACATGACTACACCAGGATTATACTTTTGGGACCAACTCACCGTTGTCGCGTTGACAAATCCGGAAGTTGTAACTCTGGAAGAACATTGTATTGAAATCATTCTTGACCTGGAAAATCATGAGGGGCAAACAAACTCGACTGAATATGGTTGTACCAACGCACAGGTTGCTGTTTCAGCAGACGCAAGCACCTTTGAAGACCTCTTTATTGGACATATCAACGGCGACCTGCCAACAACAACTACTACTATTACTGATGTTCCATTAGAGGTGTTAGTTTTACTTGTTGCAGGAAGTGGAGTTGTGATTCTTGTCTTTGTTCTATTGTTCCTGATGAAGAGAAGATGATTGTTCCTCATGATAACTGTATACAGTCTTCTGTTTCAATTTCGAGAGAGACTACCGTCTTTTCTTCTTCCTTTCTTATCCAAGAAAATAGATTAAATGGTTTGATTTCATTCGAATTCAAGTAATTCGTAATTTGTGATTATGACAACTAGGCAAGTATTCAATGAAATGAAGATGGTCATGGGTTGGGAAATCTTCGGTCCTAAGTATCTGCCTTATAGGCAAGAAGAACACCTGCAAGAATCATCTATCAGTCAGCTAGCATATCTGCAATCTCGCCAATCGTAATTGGTAGCATCGCCATATCGTCGCCAAGCGTTTCAATTAGTATGCTTGTTTCAGGTCCCTCAACTGGACCAGCTATGACTAGCCTTACAGTCAGCTTCGTCTGTGTGTATTTTCCGATTGCAATTCCCCTGAGAGTGCCACTGAATTGGTTGTCTTCAATGCTACTTGTTACTCCGATGACATGAAAGTTCTTCTCAGGCAGGACTTTTTCTGCGTCGGTGAAAACCTCCTCCGGTGTTCTTTGAACTATTATCTCCCTGATGTCAGCAGACATACCATAGAGGATCTCTTCAAACTCTTCGACCGTTCTCTCAAGTGGCTTCAACAGATCGCATACTGAACGAATTGTGATTGGTTCCGATTGGGCTGTCCGCATCTGATTCTCATGATCAACGTATGATATTGTGGCTTGTATATCTCCCTCTACGCAATCCTTCGAAGGGACAAATATGAATTGTGGAGACCTGAATCCTGTGGGTTCGATCATTACAATGGACTTGATTCTCTTTCCTTCGAGCCTCATGCAATCCTCAGGATATGATATTATGCTCACAGTGACTCTGTTGATGATGTAGTCTGTTTCATTCTGTATCTTGACCTTGTATTCATACTTGCTCCCGACAATCTCACAGCCCCTGAGAATCTTGACATCTGGATCCGCAGGTAATGCCTCACCCAGTCTTGGTTTCCTCTTCATCAAGAACCCCCCAGCTCAGCCTAAGAACCACAGCCCTAACAATTACTCCAACACTCACTCCAACAACGGCGATAATAGTGACCCATGCTAAACCTAGCAGGGGACCGGGTGGACCGTCAAGATGAAGAAATGTTCCGAATCTAATCTCTTCGAGAGCTTGTTCAGGTTCCTCTAGGAAATCTATCTCGAACTCGATATCAAACACAAACGTGTTGTCACCGAACTGGAGGTTATCTACAAAGAAACTGTGTTGGATTTGTGTAGTCTGTTCAGTCCATTCAACAAAGGTCTCATTCTGCATTTGAGGCTCAGTCGCATTGCTTGTGGCCATGACCGCATTGATGACCTCTCGTTCCACTATTCCTCGCTCAACGAATTCGAACCTAATAGCCACAAGTTTCTCTGACCTAGCAGCGTACGAGTATCCTGATGACATATTGAACCCTATGAGGTCGATTTCAATACTGAGATTGAAGGCCATGTAACCAGCTGAGATTGATTCGGTCTGGATGTCGTATACTCCAACGGTATTGCTATTATGGACATAACTTGGCGCGATAGGAAGCTTGACACTATGCGGTATTAGTAGCAGAATCAGGAGAATCCACTTGGCATTCACTCTCACTCACCGCAGTACTTCACTCAATGGCTTTCTTAAGGTTATTTCCTCAACTGAATCGTCAGAAGCAGTTGTAGGACATTCAAGTTGCTGCTTCCTCCGTGAATCATCCACAGTCCCCTATTCTTCCACTGGTGAGAAGATCGCGTCTCATGCATGTCCATGTCGGGCAAATGGGAATTGGAATTACTCCTTACTCTTGACACGCGGGTCTGATACAATCTGAATGGTGTTTCCCTCTGTATCATCTATGTTGAAGTATGATACCATATCTGGGATGTCTTCTATTTCAGTAGCTTCAACGCCTTTTCCGATCAGATAATCTCTTGTGACATCAATGTCTTCAACGACCAGAGTCAATGTTCCAGATCCTTGTTGAATCGCCCCCTCCTTCCTGAGGTTGAGACCGAGCCGCGCTCCGGTCAAAGGCAATGCTAGTTCTGCCCAGCCCACTTCCTCGCCACCATCAAAGACTTTCTCGAAGCCTAGAACTTCCATATAGAATGACTTGGCTCGATTGAAGTCCTTTACGTGGTACTGGAAATAGACCTGGTCCTGTTTGTAGGGTATTGGATATTCTGCAGGCATACTCGTCGTCTCCTTGTTGCAGGTAATCATTGGTAGTCTATAAGGATAGTCTTCAAGGAAGAGACTTTCATTTGAAGACCCAAATCATCCCGTAACCCACTTATATGGACCGAATCCCCAAGCCGTAGAAGTTTGGAGTGCTGACATCGCAACCTGAGGAACTTAGCAATGGACGAGAGCTTTGAATTTGGCGGTGAGATAGTCTGGAGGCCCACAACAGAGTATGTGGACAATGCTAGGCTGACAGAGTTCATGCGTCTGCACAACATAGAGAGCTTCGACGCATTGATGCAGCGTTCTACCGAAGATATTTCTTGGTTCACGGATGCCATTCTCAAGTATCTGGACATCCAGTTCTATGAACCCTATGAGAAAGTCGTCGATCTGTCGCAAGGGATTGCTTGGCCCAAATGGTGTGTTGGCGGCAAACTGAACATTGTCCACAACTGCGTGGACAAATACATAGGGACACCAACTGAGAAGGTCACTGCCTTCCTTTGGGAGGGCGAGGACGGAAGCTCCAAATCAATGACTTATGGTGAGCTATTCCGCGAGGTCAACAAGGCTGCTAATGCATTGCGTTCACTTGGTTTGGGACGCGGTGATGCAATTGGTATCTATATGCCAATGGTCCCAGAGATTGCCATAGCACTGTTGGCCATTGCCAAGATTGGTGGGATTATTCTGCCTCTCTTCTCTGGATTTGGTACGAGTGCCATAGTCGACCGTTTGGGTGATGCTGATGCTAGAGCTCTCTTCACGGCAGATGGTTTTGCACGGAGAGGAAAGACGATTGCAATGAAGCCAACTGCAGATGAAGCTGCAGCGCAGATTCCATCACTGAAGCACATCATAGTGCTGGAACATGTCAAATCGCCCATTGAAATGAAAGATGAACGCGACCACTGGTGGCACGAAATAATCTCTCAACAGTCGGACGAGTCACCAACAGAGATTACTGATGCAGAAGAGCCTCTCATGATAATCTACACATCAGGCACAACTGGACTTGCCAAGGGGGCCGTTCACACCCATTGTGGATTCCCGGTGAAATCCGCTCAGGACATGGCCTTCGGAACGGACATGCACCCAGGTGAGGT
Organism: Candidatus Thorarchaeota archaeon; assembly: GCA_030593165.1. Classification (GTDB taxonomy): domain Archaea; phylum Asgardarchaeota; class Thorarchaeia; order Thorarchaeales; family Thorarchaeaceae; genus JAJRWI01. Next base: position 1,336 of record JAUVHR010000165.1, on the reverse strand, counting down.
TATCTACTTCATGACAGATTTGGGCTGGATGATGGGGCCATGGCTGATTTTCGGAGCGCTGATTCTTGGTGCGACTTTCCTCCTTTTCGATGGCGCACCTGATTTTCCAGGGCCAGACCGTGTTTGGGAGATTGCAGAGAAACACAATGTCACCACGCTCGGTGTTTCGCCTACTCTGATCAGACTTCTTATGACCTTTGGAGAAACCCCACTACAAGGGCATGATCTCTCCTCGCTTCGCTACTTCGCTTCTACGGGTGAGCCATGGAATCCAGATTCTTGGATGTGGCTGTTCGAGAAGGTTGGAGGGAGCAGGATCCCAATCATCAATTACTCGGGTGGAACTGAGATATCAGGAGGGATTGTGATGGGCAACCCTCTGCTACCGCTTAAGGCCTGTGCATTCTCAGGGGCCTGCCCCGGAATGGCAGCGGATGTCTTTGATGAGGATGGTAAACCTGTCATCAACCAAGTTGGAGAGCTGGTCATCAAGGCACCATGGATAGGGATGACTCGCGGATTCTGGAAGAATCCTGAACGCTACGAGGACACTTACTGGTCCCGATGGGATAATGTGTGGGTTCACGGTGATTTTGCGGCCATTGACTCTGATGGTCTGTGGTACATACTCGGAAGGTCAGATGACATCATCAAAGTGGCCGGGAAGCGCGTTGGACCAGCCGAACCAGAGTCGATAGTTGTGAGTCATCCCGCTGTGGTAGAAGCTGCAGCTATTGGTGTTCCACATGAGATCAAGCGCAACGAGCTGGTTCTCTTTTGTGTACTCGTCCCCGGTGAAGAACCATCAGAAGAACTGCGAGATGAACTAAGGAGATTGGTGGCAACTGAGATGGGCAAGCCTCTCACACCAAAAGACATTCTATTCGTCAATGATTTGCCAAAGACCCGCAGCGCCAAGGTGATGCGAAGGATGATTCGTGCTGCATACTTGGGTCTTGACCCGGGTGATACAGCCTCAATTGTGAACCCTGAAGCTATGGAGGAGATTAGACGCGCAAAGTGAATCCGTTGAAGTCTTCTCACCCCGTCTGAGGTCAAATCAGTTGCTCACCTAGTGCTTTCCCAATCACCAGAACATTTGCTACGAGAGGAACAGATTGGTCAAGGTGATGCATCTGCAGTTCTTGGTTGGCGCGGTGATTTCATTCTACACATGATGTTGCTGTAGAGTATCATGACTAATGATGCATCAACCAAATTGACTTTCCCATTGACCTAATTTTCTTGCACGACATGCTAGTACGATGATTACTACTACAACACAAACTGAACCAAGGGTTAAGACAATACTCATCATTCCCATGAGATCAAAACC
>JAUVHR010000201.1 GCA_030593165.1 Candidatus Thorarchaeota archaeon | reverse complement strand
AGCTAAAGAATGTATCAGAGAATGAATACTTGAAGCTTGGGCCAATGACCAGACAACAAAAATACGTCATTGCAGTATTCATTAGTGTTATTGCCCTCTGGCTTACACAAAAAATCCCTGATGTGCTAGCCAATGTCATCGGCTGGTCTGGACACGGAATCTCAAGTGCGACTGTGGCCATCATGGGTGGAGTTTCCCTGATGGTTCTTCGTCTCCTTGACGAAAAAGATGTGTCAACAGGGATTAACTGGTCTGCCCTTTTGATTCTCGGAAGCGGAATCGTGCTTGGCCGTGCGATGATTGATTCTGGCATTTCAACATTCATAGCGCAGCAGATGGCTGGACTTGGAATATTCCCCGCAGTGCTTGTAGTAGTCATCATTGGTGGAATCGCAGTTATGTTGACTATGGTGGCATCAAACACAGGGGCTGCTGTTATTCTAATACCAATCGCAATTCCCTTGGCAACAGGTCTCGGAATTGACCCAATGCTCGTCACAATGGTGATTGCTATTGGAGTCACAATGGATTTCGCACTTCCGACGGGTACACCTCCCTCAACGATGGCATACAGCACGGGCGTATTGGAGATGCGAGAGATGGTGTCTACTGGCCTTGTGTTGGATCTAATCGCAGTGCTGGTCCTCACTCTTGGCGTGGTTTTTCTGTGGTCACTGATGGGCCTGGTCGCAATCTAACGAAACTGACCTGCTGTGTAAGGTAGTCTGGATTCAGGTATTGACTCTCTCTATCATAAAGTTCACAATCATTTGTCCGGCTTCAGAGATGAAGAACCTTGAGAAAAAGTCCAGAAAGTGTGCGGATAATCTGACTCTTGCCTTGCCTTTGACTCGATAAGCCTCTTTGACTGAGAGATGGAGTCCGCTTGATCCACCTGAAGTGAGCAACAACTTGGAGTCCTTTACTGTCAAGATGATAGCATATCTCTCGACTGACGTTGCCTGTTTGACTGCGTTTCGGAAGTTCCTTCCTGTGAGATGGAATGTTGTCGCATCGAAGGTCTTGGCGGACTTACAACTTGAGGCTACCAGCTCCAAGAGCGGAACGTGGAAGATGCTCCCATCGCGTGAGACCACCAATGTATCCCCTTCGATGAACAACCGCAATGATCTCTGAGCAGAACTCACGGCATTGAGTAGGTCGTCTGTTCCAACACAGATTACAGACTCCTTCGCACAGTCGAAAGCGTTGAAGAAGTCCTGAGTGAGATGGATTCGCACAAGTGCAGCCCTCGACGGGTCGTACTGAAAAATCTTGAACCCCTCCGGTCCAATCTCAATGTTCACGTCAGAGAGAAGCTTGTCCAGGCCCCTGACGATGGCCTTGAAGACCTTGACCCTTGTGGGGCCTCTAATGGCAAACTGGAATTGTGCCTGACCTATACTCTCCTTTTCTGACTCCGCTGTCTGTTCAACCAATCTTAGCCATCTCCTCTTCAACGTCAAGCCACTCCTCGATGGGTGGCCTCTGTCTTCTGCCTAGAATGAGGGTACGCAGGAAGGTGACTCGGTTCTCCACACGCTTGAACGCCAGAACCTTTCGTACTGTGGTCTCCGGCTCGAAGACCTTGTATATCACATCGGTGTTGATTGCGTAGAAGATGTGGCTTGTTGCAGGCCAGCGTCGGACCTCTATGTTGCGAAAGTCGGGAATGGTCACTAGCTCACCATGAGAAGGAGCATAGAGGTCGCGGTCTGAATCCATCAACCACTGATGGGTCTTGTGAATCCGACTCACAATGTGCTCTGGAAGCATGAAGTGACCATTGTTACTCTCGGTGGGAGCGGGTTCATCAACATGAGGCCCGTTCAGTTCCTTTCGGACTGTCCTGAAGGCCGAGTTCGCTCCGTGGTGACTCTCACATGAATAGGTCCAGCTGTCACCTTCTTTGCAGATCAACACGGACGTGAACAGAAGAATGACCCTATGTCCAGCAACCTCTACCTCATCGACCTTTACGGATGAGGCTAACTTCTCTTCCAGTGACTCCACGGGAAGGAACCTGTAACCGCCAACATGAATCTCCTGAGCCCTCATGCCGCTAGGTCTTGTCTGCCGGATATAAGCTCCCCCCTAGCAAGTGGGGTGTTGTTCTCTGGTAATCCCTCCTAGCAGGTGGTCTATTGCTCTAGGGGAAAAACGGGACTGGCATGCTCCACAGAGCAAGAGGGTACATGCTACTCTGTACGAGCGGCTCAATCAGTTTGGTCTGTTACTTGACTCTCTTCTCTTGTTCTTCTTATACGAAGAATGTTCTCTCGCGACCAGATGACTACAGCCAAAGGTATTGCACTCCAGAATCCCCAGAGCATTACAAGTCCCATCATAAAATACTCCGACGAACTCCCATGTATTGTATAATAAATGGTCAACAATAATGGAATGAATGACGACACAATCGCATAAATCCAATACTTTCGTTCGGATTCATTGGATAATCCATTCACCATCTCCAATCCTTCACTCCTTCAAGGCATGTCAACACCGTCAACACGAAGCATGAGAGTTTGAGTCATAACCCTGCCCCACAATGAGGACACTGCGAACTACCCTGTCCACTCTTGCGACCACAGTTCGGACATACAACCAAATAGACCACTTGACCCTCCTCTGTGATGGGTACATCGACCAAAGCCTCCGAACTGAAGTCTGGATTCTTGCAGATGTAGATCAAGTCCTTGGTTATCTCATCATCCCTAGGTTTGTCCATCAAGACAATCCAGTGTACCCACGGAAGCTTGAACTTGAAGAATCGAGCAATCTGTTCGAGTGGGGTTCGTACTCGTCTACGCACAGATGTTCTTACAAATCTCATCCAGAACTTAATTGATAACATTCGCAGAGCGGAGAGGCCCATGTACTCATCTAAATACCGTGTCTTCGGGACTACTTCTTCAATTTCCTCTCTTCTCCCCCACTCAGTACGAACGACATTTGTTTCCTTGTGAGCAGCATGAGGCTGTCCATATTTCTTGACAAACCTGTCAGTGAAATCCAAAGTCCCTGTCATCTCCCAGTACCACAGATTTCTTACTTGTTTCTCGTCAGGATACCTGGATATTGTTGGGACGGAATCAGCATTCTTGGGCCAGTACTTTCTCCCCGCTTTCATTGGAGGATATCCATCAACAATGTCATCGCTCCACCCGTACCCCTCAGACTCTTTGACATCGTCTTGGAACTCCCTCCACTTTTCACGAACTACTATCAGTATCTCTTCAACGGCATGCTCGAAGATATGATTTGACTGATGTTCAGTCACTTTTCTATATTCCTCTAGGCTACCAGTAAGAAGCCCTTCTTCTGCCGCCTTAAGGTCGGAATCAAAATCTCTTACTAATTCAAGAAAATCCAAAGAGAACCCCCACAAGTATTCTATTATGCATGCCTTGTTTGCACATTCTACCTCAAAAACATTCAGTTCAGAAAATCATCGAGTGATAGATTGGTCGAAGTCTGGTAGCTCTGTCTGGTCAAAGATGGTCTTCTCTGAAGGAAGAAGAATAAGTCAAAGTCACATGTAGTACAATTCAAATAATCGGATCATTTTCGGGATAAGATTGTCAATACTTAATTGGAAATCATGCAATCAATCGATGAGAAGTCCGAGGAAGTCAGACGAAATGTGAGAGAAATTCCATGATACTTGATTCGAAGCCCATTGATCTGATTTCTGAGGAGGACATTCGTGTTTTGATTAACCTCAAAGTACCAGAAGGTAAGCGATTAGATTACAAGCGAGAATTGCCAAAGAAAGAACCAAGTCAAAACAAGGAGTTTTTGAAAGACATCTCATCCTTTGCCAATGCTTCTGGGGGGTATCTTATCTTTGGCGTCGATGAGGAAAATGGTTACCCATCAAAGATCTCGCCACTTCAGATAGAAAATCCTGATGCTGCAATCCTACGGCTTGATCAATTAATCCTCAGTGGAATCGAACCTCGTATTAATGGGATTGTTCCTAAAGCTATTGAACTTGAAGCTGGAGGATATGTAATCATTATCAAAATTCCTCAGAGTTGGAATTCTCCGCATATGGTAACCTCTGGCGGCGATATGCGTTTCTATTCACGTTTCTCAAGAGAGAAATATGTACTAGATGTCAGCGGTTTGAGGGATGCATTCTTGGCAACTATGACATTATACGAAAGAGTGAAAGAGTTCAGAAGGTCAAGAGTAGACGGATTGAATAGTGGAGAAGGTCCGGCTTCTTTAGCAAGTGGAACCAGAGTTGTCCTTCATATTATACCACTCAGCTCGTTTGGTATTGGGACATACATTGACATTGAAAAAGCTGTACAGAACAAGGAATTCTTACTTCCTATTGGGACTCCTAATTGTGGTCATACGTACAACTTTGAAGGATACTTAGCATTTAATCTGTTTCCAGAAGTTGGTACTGATGTGCATCTATCCTATGCTCAAGTATATAGGAATGGATGCATCGAGTCTGCCTGTTCCCTCTGGTTTTGGGGGGAGGAAAATCCACTCTTGCTTCCAGCTCTAAGTATTGAGGATTGGATTCTTGAGGGCATCTCAATGTATCTGAAATTCTATAAGGGACTATCAATAGAACCTCCTTTTGTTGCATCTGCAAGTATCTTAGGTATACGAGGGTTTGAATTAACGGAGAAACGTGTAGGTGCAGAGTTTCCTAGAGACCACATTAGGAAAGAGCATACCTACCAAATGTTCACCAAAATTCCCAAAGAGGATTTGCTTTTGCCAGAAGTTATCATAGACAAGTTTGATGATGATATTGGTTCACTTATGAAAGCACCATTTGACGCTCTCTGGAATTCTGCTGGATGGTCTAAATCTCCTGGCTATGAAGATAGTGGAGAGAGAATGACCTGAATATGGGTTCGGTTGGTTATTGTTCTCAGATTCTTGATTGAGAACAATCATCCTATTTCAGAATTATGGCAAGTACCAGTACCTCTTCTGCGAGGATGTAGTTTGCTTTCATGCGAACTCCGCCAGCTCAGTCTGTTCGTACATCTTTCTGACCGTGACAGTGGCGCATTGACTAGGACATCTCTCACAACCCATCCAGCATGACTCCTTGTCAGGGTACAACACTCCTGCAGTCCAATCGTGATTGTGCTTGGAGAACTTGTGGTCCTTGGTGGTTGGAGCTTTGAAGTATGCCCACTCCCCGAACAAGTGCCAGAACGGATTGCGAACCTTCTTGCCCTTCTTGATTCGTGCAGGGGTCTCCAAGACAAGAGGTTGCCTCTCTGCGGTCATTCCGAACTCGCCACTCATCAAGAGGTCTTGTTTATCCCAGTGTGTAAGTCCCTCGTCGGTCAAGTCTGTGAAGTGGAAGGTGATGGTTCTCCAGACCCATAGCCCTCCAAGGGTCAGGTACTCTCTGCATAACTTCTCTCTCAGTCTGAGCGACTCGTCCGAGTCAAGAGCTGACACACTTGCATGGACCACCACACCCGCTTCTGCAAGTTCTCTCAGTTGCTCACTTGTTGGAGGTCTCCAGAAGCGCGTTATCACCACGGGAATCTTGCCAGCCTCTCTGACAATCCGGCACACCTTGATAGTGAGTTCCCAGTCAACCGAGGGCTCACACATGATCCCGATTCGAATCCATGGAACCTTGACCTTGCGGAGGTCAGCTCGGAGGAGTTCAACGACAAGTTCCTGCTTCACCGAAAACTCGAAGTCAACCTGAAGTTTTCTGCATGTGAACGCAGCATAGCAGGCCCCGAAGCAACCGAGTCCGTCGTGCTGTGTTCCGAGTGGGCAACCCAAGAAGGGATCAACCGTGTTGAACTGGTTCTTTTTGTTCCCCCTGACTCGGATAGATCGCTTTCTGAACCTGCGAGTCTTGGTGTCAATCCACTTGTCGGTTCCTTTCAGGTCTTCAAGCTCACCAATGGTCTGTAGCTCCTTGAGGAGTTGACACTGGACTATGGCCAATCAGACCACACCCTTGGATTAGTAGCACATCTGTTCGAGCACTCGTAACAGTGAGAGTAGCAACCCCGTGAGCCGTACAGATCCCCGGCACTCCTCCACCTCTTTGTGACCTTACCCGATGTATTGCTTGGAAGACCATGATACTTCTCCAAATCAAACAGGTCAATGAACGGGTTCGTACCCTTGATTCTCAGTGGTTGCTGGAACGCATAGGGTAGGGACATGAGGTCGTCCTGAACTGCCCAGTAGTCATCCAGCTCGGTACGAAAGGCTGCCGTGATAATCCGTCGAACAGACTTACCGCCAATCTCCTCGTATCTCTCAAGCTCCCTGAGTATCTT
>JAUVHR010000327.1 GCA_030593165.1 Candidatus Thorarchaeota archaeon | reverse complement strand
GCTTGATAAGTTCATCAAGCAAGAACTGAAAGTGACGAGACTTGGCTGCGTCGTGTGATGAATGGTAGGACATGAATCATGTGAACAGCCAGTCTGGTCACAACTTCTTGTGTTACATCATCGACTTTTCACACAGGGCCGCAAGATCTGAAATCAGGCTGGTTCTTGCCATTGTCTTCAATTTGAGGAAACGAAGAGTAAGCCAATGAGTGCCCTATTTTTGTCTTCTTTCGATTTCCTCCTCTCTCAGTACGCGCCTCAGTACCTTCCCTACCTGAGTCATTGGTAGAGCCTCCACGAATGCTACTTCCTTGGGTCGTTTGTACCCAGCCATTCTCTCGCGCGCCCACTCAATGAACTCCTCCTCGGTAGCGGTCTCACCGTCCTTGAGCACGATGAACGCCTTGACAAACTCGTTGCTGGGGTCATCATCACGCGGGATGCCGACAACGGCAGCCATCTTCACCTTTGGGTGCTCGAAGAAAACATCCTCAATCTCTCTTGGGTATGCCTTCAGACCGCCGACATTAATCATCGATTTCTTGCGGTCGCTGATGTACGTGTAGCCAAATTCATCCATATGCCCAATGTCGCCAGTAAGGAAGAAACGTTTCCCACCAAACTCACGCATCACGTTGGCTGTTTCTTCGGGCTTTCCTAGGTACCCTTTCATAATCTGGGGGCCGTGAACGGCAATCTCACCCACTTCTCCAACAGTTAGCTCCTTGGTTCCGGTTTCCACGTCCACTATCTTGCATATAGTATCTGAGATTGGAATGCCAATCGAGCCGAACATTCGATCTCGCTTACTTGTAGGATTGATATGAGTCACAGGGGAGGTTTCCGTTAGACCGTAACCCTCGAAGAGTAATGCACCAGTCACAACCTCGAAGCTCTTGGCAAGTTCCGGTGGTAGTGGTGCAGCGCCCGAGCTACAGATTCTGACTGATTTCAGGTCGTACTTGCCAATGTCGGAATGATTCACAATTCCCGCGTAAAGGGCGGGCACACAGTTCAGAACTGTGCCCCTGTGTAGTTCAAGCTCCTTCAACAGATCTGATAGAGGGGGCTTTCCTGCTCTTGGGTCCGGTATGCATACTAGCTGACCCGCATACCATGTGGACATGAGCATGGTCAGAGTGAGACCGTAGCTGTGATACCAAGGCAAAGCACCAACGAACACTTCTTCGCCATACCTGACGCCGCCCGACTCATCAACATCTTCCTCCTCAAGATAGACCCACTCTCCTATCTGCAGAATATTGGCAATCAAGTTTCTATGAGTGAGTTCTGCTCCTTTCGGAGTTCCAGTGGTGCCCCCTGTGTAAATGAGTATCGCAGTGTCATTGGGATCAATTGAAACGTAGGGAGCCTTGGGTTCGTATTCCGTTAGAATGTCACCGTAGAAGAATGTCTTGTCCTCCTCATAGTAAGGACTCTTGGGAATCTTCCCTAGGAGTCCACCAATTACCGCTTTAGCCTTTGAGAGGAATGGCTTGACACTACATACAATCACTGTTCTGACGTCTGTGTCCTTGATAGCCTCGTAGCAAGTCGGTGTGAATGTGGGGTGGTCAAGCACGAAGACTATTGTGGCTCCCGTGTCCTTGAGCTGATAGTTGAGTTCTCCTGCTTTGTACATAGGATTGCATGTGACAACTTTGGCGCCCGTCTTCAAGGCTCCAAAGAAAACAGGTGGATAATGTGGTGTGTTGGGCAGAAAAATGGCAATTCTATCCCCGGGTTTCACACCTTGACTGACCAAGAAATTGGCAATCCTGTCAGCGTCCTCGCGAACTTCCGCGAAGCTACTTATCTTTCCCATGAATATCGTATAGGGCAGTTCGCCGCTCCTCTCGGCCGCTCTATCTAGCATTGCAAAGAGCGGTTCATTGGGATACTCCAGTGTCTTACGCGCATTCTTGGGCCACTTCGGCCCATCCTGCCAGTATAGTTCGTCAGTCATACTTACACTCTTCTCTTTTGTTGGTTGAAGGCTATCTGCTATCTACCACAATGGTTCCTCATATGTCTTGAGGGTCCATGAAAAGAGACGGGTAATCGTTGTCTGCTTACACCGTTGGGATGCACCAGTACTCTCAGACCGAATCCACAATGATTGACTTCTAGAATCTTGCATACTCCTTTGAGTTTATTCCCAGTCCACAATTCGTAACGGTTCTCATAAGAAAGGTAATATATTACCCATTAGGAAGGCTTATATAGGTAACATGTTACCTTATTAATTAGGTAAGATATAACCTTTATACGGTGAAAATACCATGAATGAAACACAACAGAATCTCTCTCAGCAGATGTCTGACAGAGTCGTAGCAATTAGATACATCGTTGTTTGGACAGGGATGATTTTCCTTGCAATCTTCAACGGTATTCTTCGGGGAGCAGTCTTTGAGGTATACCTAGACTCACTAGCAGCGCATCAGCTGTCATCAGTTACCTTAGTCATACTGTTCTTCATAGCAACTTGGCTGGTCAGTTCTAAATGGCCTATTGGAACGAGTAGACAAGCAATTATCATTGGGCTCATATGGGTCATCCTGACTCCAGTCTTCGAGTTCACTTTTGGAATGCTTGTGATGGGAAATTATCTTTCCTACATGCTCAACGACTACAACCTGATGGCAGGAAGACTATGGTCACTCGTTCTGGTCGCAGTTGCACTACTGCCAACAGTCGTCTACAAACTCAGGAGGCAAATCAATTGACAAAGCTAGAAGGAAGGACTAGGGCCTTCACAATTTTCACACTTCTATGGGTGCTCAATGCACTTCTCAGAGTTGTCTTCGGAGTCCTCAGTATCACGGAGGGGTCACTCCTAGATGTCCCTGTGACTCTTCTGATCCATCAAATCTTAGTGGTGATGTTTTTCCTGCTGGGCGCAGGAGGTTTCCTTTCAGCCTATGGGCTTTGGAAGCTCGAGAGATGGGGACTACAAGGGGTTGTTGCTTTGAGCATTGTCACCATCGGATTCGATCTATGGGGAATCACTATACAGTTCACTGCTGCAATGGGCTTCATAATTCCAGTTCTAGCACTCACCTATCTGGGCTTCAAAATGGAGAAGACAGAAATGAGGCATTCCAGCAAGACTCTGTAGGTGTGTGAGCAATGGCAGATGTGAGTGTACAAGAGATGGTGGAGTCCTTTGGGTACTTGTTCTTGTTGAGCCGTAGGTTCGAGTATATTACTGATCGTGAACTGGAGAAAGACGGACTCACAACTAAGCAACTGCTTGCCCTAATTGCTGTCGAGCGACTAGCTGGGAATGCCCCATCCATAAGCCAAGTTGCGGAAATTCTGAGCACAACTCATCAGAATGTGAAACAGATTGCACAGCAATTGGAGAAGAGGGGATTCGTCGATATTCAGAGAGATGAGAAGGACAGGAGAAGACTGCTTCTGAGAGTCACTCAGAAGAACAGAGAATTCTTCGACTCGCGGGCCCAAGAACACCTCAAAGCAGTCCAGCGCCTGTTTAACTCTCTAAGTTCAAGAGAGGTTCATGATTTCTATACAATCGTGAGGAAACTAATAGAGAGCACAGATGACATCTATAGAACTGCAAGAGAATCTTAGATGGGTTGTCCAACTTCAACTGGCAGCACTTCTCATGAAGGGGATCATCAGCACCGCAAAAAACCATGCTTTGAGATGTCTGGACTGCATCATTGTCCATTAAGTAGTATTACCTTACGAAACTCATCAGACGCAATATGCTTTCATCCTGTAGGTCGCATTCTTGAACCGATCTGTTCTCATCTAGCTTTTCCAAGGTTTCTGGATGCATTAGATAGAGATAAGGCTTGATGGATTCACGATTCAAAGCGGGGCTAAGGGGAATCACATGTATTTTGGCTTGCTCCAAAACATCAGAAATCAGAGCATCATCATCAACTTCGACAGTACCACGATGATGTTCTTCATATGAGTCCTCAGATTGCATTCCAAGGGTTATTATCAGCTTCATTGTAAGTTAATGAGAATATATTGGTCTACATATGTCTTACATTAATGAGGGAGCGCCTTGCGAAATAAGTTACAATGCTTCAACTGTCCATCCTTCTCTTGAAGGGGGGTAATTATATTTAGTCATAGTTGCACTCTTCTCTCATTATTGATTGAATCCTATCCCTTACCTACTACAATGGTTCCTCATATGTCTTGAGGCTCTATGAAAAGAGACGGCTAATGGTTGTCTGCTTGCACCGTTGGGATGCACCA
>JAUVHR010000187.1 GCA_030593165.1 Candidatus Thorarchaeota archaeon | reverse complement strand
CACCAAACTCGATTCCAAGCATGACCAAGTAAGGCAGGCTCTTGACGAGAGCCGCTTTTATAGTCCAATCAAACTGGGTTAAGAACCAGCTACCCTTAGTTGTGGTGGGGACTGTCCCTATGAGCCACATTCCTTCAACGTAGAAGTATACTAGGAACACCACGAAGTAGAGAACCATAAACAGCGCTCTGCTAGGTGTGAGAAGATTGAATCCGGGCAGGAAGCACCGGATGTCTAGTGCCATTCCAATATCTACGAAGATTGTCCAAGCGTAGAGCCAGCCAACAACGAAGAGTCCCAGTATACCAGGCCTTACCAGATTGGTCAGGACACTCTTGAAACCACTCTCGCCGTATGACAGCTCTGAGTAGTTTACATTCGAAATTGAACCTCGGTTGAGAATCCAACGGAGCAAGAATAGCGAAATCAATCCAGTTCCCAGTAACCATATGACAATCGGGGTCGCGTTGGCCATTGGTATGTATATGACGGCTCCTAAGATGGTTCCAACTGCCATGAGCGGATAAAAGAGTGCCAGCCCGAGCACACCAAAGAGTAGACCATACTTGATGTATGAGTCACCAGATTCGTTTTCCCGTGGTTCTGGCTGTTGCTTCAGCTTCTTGAAGAAGGGCTGGTCGATTAGTATAGACAGAATCGGGAAGATTGTCAGGACGGCTCCTACGAGACTCAACAGACCACCAAACAGCCACATCTGGAATACGAGTTCACTACTCGGACGCCAATGAGAATCTTCCAATCCTCCCTTGAGGCTGTCTTTCATCCACTCCACACTCTCGCTGACTATGCTGGGATCTATGGTTTCAAAGAGGTGGTTAGTTCTCGCAACGAAGAGCTTGCGAGCGGTTTCACTGCTAAAGTCACCGTACGTGATACCTGCCTCAACCGGGGTGACATTAAAGGAGGGTTCTAACGAAGTTGTGTTTCTGGAATATGATGATAATGAATCGAAATCACCGACTGCCACAAGCATGTTGGGGATATATGGAACCGTACTGATGTTCCGTGGAGCTCCTGCTCCAACCAGGACTAATGAGGAAACATGAAATGCAGAATTCTCGATTGCACGCCAAGCGTGTCCGCCGCCCATACTGTGGCCAATTATCCCTAGTGCCACATTGTCTACATAGTCTAGATTTGCGAGGTAATCAAGTGCGGCAGTTGCACCCAAGGTGGAATTGCCTGCGTCTGAGTCACCATGACCATTTGCATCCATTGTTAGTACGACAAAACCACGTCGTCCCAGTTCGATTCCAAAAGCCATTAACCACTCCTTGCTTTGGAGCGAACCGTGGATTACAAGAACCCCGGGGAGAGGTTCCGAGTCTGTTGCGTAACCAGGTTTTTGAAGAGTACAATGTATCGTTGCTCCATCAGACGCCTGAATGTCTATCTCAGTAACAGAAACAGTGCTGAATCCTCCAAGAACGTTTGACCCAACTGCTGTTCCTAACAGAAGCAAGGTCAGACTAATCAACAGAACAATATACCTAGGTCTAGCTCTCATCTTACACCACATCTGTTAAGCTACAAACAGAGGTTTCTCACTAGCTGTCTTTTATCTCTTTTTTCTCCTGATTTCGAAACACAAACCATAACACAAAGCGATACCGTACCCCACAAGACATGCCAGATTGGGATGAAATATTCAAAGAGAAGGGTAGGATTTTCACAGAGCCGCATCCCGACATACCAAGAATTTCCAAAGTCTTCGACAAGCGAGGTGTCCAAAGAATATTGGACCTTGGCTGTGGTACAGGTAGACATCTAGTATTCTTCGCGAAACGTGGATTTGAAATGTACGGGTTCGATTCCTCCCCTCAGGCAATCACACTCTCAAAGGAGTGGCTTAACAAGGAAGGAATCCCTGCGAAGACCTTGGTCCACAGAATGGAAACGCGATTTCCATTCGAGGATGACTTCTTTGATGCTGTTATCTCGATTCAGGTAATTCATCATAATCTAGTTGATGACATACTCACCACAGTCAATGAAGTTGAGCGTGTTCTGAAGCCGAATGGACTAGCGTTCATCACGGTGCCAGTGCTCTCCCTTGGGCCTGTGGAGAGGGAACGTGACTGGGAACTGGAGGAGATAGAAAAAGGAACCTACATACCTCATCGTGGTCCAGAGGCTGGCATACCCCATCACTACTTCACAGAGAACGAAATCCATGAGGTCTTTCATTCATTCAAGATTCTAGAGATGTATCTGGATGATTCGGGACATAGATGTTTTCTAGGTCTGAATATGGGGTCGCATAATTAGCCCTCAATCCCATGAATTGGAAAGATGAGCTTTTTGACCTTAGAAATTGCCTCATCTACTGCCCGTGATATCTTTGGCTGATGCCAATCAACCGTTCGAGTGGGGACATCTGTCCAGCCATCACGGGTCACCTCAAACCCGTACTTCTTGCACAACTCTATCCACTCCACAGGCAGAGTCGGAGGGAGAGCTATGTCAGCTAGGTCGGCTAAAAGGGTGGCCCAGACTTTGGCTGCCGTGACGGGATCATATCCACCTCCACCAGTGACCACCAGTTTTCTACTTCCCAAATGCACCAATTGCTTCACGGTTATGGACAATCTGTGGTATGTGTCCAGAGTCAGCATGAGGTCTCCGAGTGGATCGTTCATGTGTGCATCTGCACCAACGTCCCAAAACACCAAGTCCGGCTTGTACGAATGCCAGAGGGGGACCACTACCTCTTCAAAAGCTCTCCAGAACTCCACGTCCCCAGTCAGTGGCGGGAATGGTATATTCACAGAATACCCCTTACCCTCTCCTATTCCCAACTCTTCAGGTCTTCCAGTCCCCGGAAAGAACCCCAAGCTCAACTCATGCAAAGAAATGGTCAGAACATTGGGGTCTGAGTAGAATGCCTCCTGAGTTCCATCGCCATGATGAACATCAGTGTCCAAATAGAGCACTCTCTTGTTTGGATGTTTTTCCCTGTACTTTTTGATTGCAATTGCACAGTCATTGTAGTAACAAAATCCTGTCGCCTTACTCTCCTTAGCGTGATGCATTCCGCCGAAGTAAGACATTGCACTGCTGTACTTGCCCTCAACTACTCCCATAGTGGCATCAACTGTTGCACCCACTGGTAATCCTGCATACTTGTCCACTTGGTGGAATACTGGACAGTCGTCGGTGTCAAGTCCAAATCTTGATGAAAAGGCAGTACCCATATTGCCAAACAGTTCAAGTGTTTCTATGAATGAGTAATCGTGGAACAAGTTCAGTTCGTCACGTGTTGCCTGCCGCATTTGTTCCACTATGATATTCTCATGGTCCAGCATGCCTGTCATGACGGGAAGATTCCATGTGATTTCTAGCCTTGCGCGGTTCCAGTAAGGATTTGGCTCACCAGTCATTCTTTCAAGATCGTCTACTCCGTCCATTGCTAGTAGATTGCTTGGGTCAAAGAGTGCGGTCCTCGATGGCAATTTACATCCCCTGAGTGACAGCTGTTTCTATGGGTGCTGCCACTCTTCTGCGGTTGTCTGCAGACTATTTAGGCATGTTCCTTCTGAACTGGATGGTTTTCAATCTGGAAACGGGTTTTCGATACGCTTTCTTCACTGCATCTCTGACCTCCTCGATTCTGAACTTCCAGAAGAATACAATCAGAAACGAGAATGTCCCGAGGGCCAGTGTGAGTCCGATGGCCATGTGAATTGGGTTGATGAAGGACAGGTCTGGTCCCTGTGTGACTGTGTCAAATGCGACCTTGAAACCCTCGTTGATGTAATTGATTAGAGTGTGTGCAACAATAGTCCCGACGAGTGCGGCGCGGCCTGAGAACTTTTCGTAGTAGACACCGAATACGACTCCGAGCAGCCCTGAGAAGATGACCATCACAGCTGCGGTTCTGAGTGGGAACACGCCTTCGACAAGAAAGGTCTGAAGGGGCCATATAAGATGCCAGAAACCGAATACAGTTGCTGATAGAAGTATGCCTGCGGCTGGTCCGTGTTTCTCCCTGAATGCATTCTGCAGCAGTCCTCGAAACAGAGTCTCCTCATATACAGCATTGATTGCGAAGAAGATGAATGTGTAAACAAGAAGCTCAGGGCCGAGAAGGACCTCCAGTACAACAGATAGTGAGGGATCGACGAAGAGCTGGTATACAAAGACAGATACAATATTCGACATCAATATGATAGTGATACCAAGAGCCACTCCAAGAATAATATGGGTTCTTAGATTGCTTCTACTAAGCCCAAGAACAGGACCAATCTGGTCACGGCGATAGTACCAAAATATGCCTAGGAGAATCACAAGAGAGAGCACTTTGCAGGGAAGTATGTTCATCCATGTATCGTCCATCTGTAGAACGAACACATCGATATGCCTGAGTAAGACTCCAACAATTACCATTATTGCCCCAAGAGGAATCAGTCCGGTTCGCGACCAGAAGGAGCGCTGTTGGTCGTTGGTGTCAGGAGGAGTTTCTTGACCAGTTTCGAGTGAAGTAATGATAGGGAACCCCCTTGAAAATCATGAAATCATGATTGAGTCGTTTGGCAGCGATTTAAGGTCCCCACCTTTCAGAATCATGATTCCGAATGTCGATTCTTATCCGTGTTTAAATTGCATTGTACACCACAAGTGCCTGAAAATCAAGTCCAAAGGGGATACGCCATGCAGATAACCGACCTAACTTTCTTCCCCAGCATTATTACCGCCATTGCGGCGATAATCGGTGCTGTTTTGTTGTACAATATCTGGCGAAAGCAGGAGAATCGACTCACATCCGACCTGCCTCTTATGTTCAGTCTGACCTTTGTTGGCACTGCAGCCAATATGTTGATACATGCGATTCCTATTCTTCTCGCGATGGAACCAACACTCATACTGTTCCGAATGAGATCGCTTGCAATTGGTCTCACAATCGTTCCAATGGCCGGAATGGTGTTCAATATCTGGCTACCCCGTTTCATCAAATGGCACACGCGAGGAATGTTGGGCATATTTGCATACTGGCTGGCTGTGGTGATAATCGGACCCAGTGAACCCGCGATTATCCTGTTGACGGTACCGATTCTCATGGTCTTTGCCATTGCACTAACGGCAACATTCGCAATCACTTGGAAGACTGGAAGACTAAAGGAAGTCCGCAGTGACCTCCTAGTGGTGGCCCTTATCATGGCCGTCCTTTCACAGGGTCTCAAGGTACCATTGATGAATGCAGGTCTAGATCTCCTCGCATATCTAATGACAATGACCATGATCGTCTTGGTCGTCCTCGGTCTACTTAATCCTTGGAAAAAGGAGATAGCTCCCTCAACAACGACGCCCGAGCCCTTGACTCCCTCCATGTGAGTGGAGTCCTCGGGCTCATCACCTGGGTCTGACATTCGAGTGTTTCTCTTCGCACTCATGCTGGTCCACTTCGAAACCCTCATAATCTACAGGAAGCATCTTCTACGTACAATGTCGAAGTTTGACCTGCTCAATGAAACTCTATTGGGCAATCTAGGGGAAACTATCCCGATATCACTCTGGAAACATCATCCGAATAGGGACCGAAATCCAGAGGATCTTGCAGAGGCCGAGATAGCATTCCACAAAATGTATGACCATGATGTTCTCAAAATCAGTTTCCACGGCCGCTATCCTGTGGTTGACTGGGGATGTATAGTAGTCTACGACGGTGCTCTTACGGGCTCGACTACGTGTACCAATTGCGTAGTAGAGCAGGCGAGTGACTGGGAAACTCTGGAACCGTTAGATGTCAATGCCGGGGAGTTCGGAAAGCAAACTCGTGCTGTCGAACTGATCAGCGAGTATTCCCACGGGCGGGTTCCTACGATGGCCACGATATTCGATCCTCCCATGGTTGCAGCAAAACTCTGCTCAGGCACCTTCACCGAATACATCGATGACTACCCAGATGTTATGAAGAGTGTCCTTGACATGATTACTAATGTCATGATTGATTTTGGAAGGGCTGCAATTGAGGCAGGCGCCGATGGACTTTTCCTTGCATCGCAGCACTCTACTGAGCTTTCAGTAACAGACGAGCAGTACAAGGAGTTCATCTATCCCTATGATCAGAAATTAATCTCCAAGCTTCGCGGCAAAGCGAAGTATATGATAATGCACCTTCATGCAAGAGAAACGGATGAAGTAATCCGTTTCAAAGAAATCGTAGAAACTCCTGGTCTTGATGCTGTTAATTGGGAGGATCAGAGCGCATCGCCAACATTGAAAGAGGGCAAACGCTTAGCGAGAAAGGTTGTTTTCGGTGGCATAGATCACAATGGTGTATTCAGAACCGGGGACGTTGATGAGGCTAAGAAACAGGTTATTGATGCGATCTCAGATGCCGGATACGATAAACTTGTTGTTGCTCCTGGCTGTGTGATAACCGTCGACACCCCCGAGGAGAATATTCGCGCTGTTGTTGATGCAGTCCGTTCAATCAATCCCTTTGAGGACGAGTAGGGGGCGACCCTCTTGAGAAATCAAGAAGTGATTTAGTACCGCTCTGCATACGATTTTGAGTCTTAGAGTAGTCACATCAAGTGACTCTATTCTGTGACCCTCTGAAGTGGCTCCGCATTATATACTAA
>JAUVHR010000173.1 GCA_030593165.1 Candidatus Thorarchaeota archaeon | reverse complement strand
GCTTGATCTCTACCTCTTCTTTCACTGCCTTGTATCCACACACAATCAAGAGTGGACGAAGTCGCTTTCCGCCCCTCATAACATATTTCTTTATGTTCTCGTAGAAGGTTGTGTTCACGGGATTAAATTTGCCCCTCTCTTGTATCTTCGAATCAATGTATTCATTCGCCGCCTTCTCGATCTCAGCTGCCTCTTGATCCCAGATGGCTTTCATGATGTGTATTCTCCTTCTAGCAGTGCTCAGGGGTGGGTACTGCTAAATCGACCCTTTTTAGCGTTTCTGAATTTGTCGATTGCCACTTCACCAATAGACGAAGTATGCTGTACCCCGGGAAACACCAGGAAGAGTCACTAGGAACGTGAAGTTAGACGCAAAGTGTCCCCTTCATAACAGTGACAGCAGTACCGCTGACCTTCACCTGTTCAATCTCGTTGCTGCTGCCACGCAC
Source organism: Candidatus Thorarchaeota archaeon (assembly GCA_030593165.1). GTDB lineage: Archaea > Asgardarchaeota > Thorarchaeia > Thorarchaeales > Thorarchaeaceae > JAJRWI01. Next base: position 6,536 of record JAUVHR010000173.1, on the reverse strand, counting down.
CTCAACGAAGGTCTTACCTGGTCGGTCAAGGAAGTGACCTTGTTCTATCACAATACTCGTCACTCTATTGACTGAGTCCATGATACCATAGTTTACAAGATAGCTACCCATGCAACCAGCCGCCGCACCTGACACTGGATCCTCGTAGACTCCCAGAGCAGGAGCGAAGTTTCTTGAGTGAGCGTCAGAGGTCACTTCATGACCTTCTCGAGAGAAGACATTGACGGATACATAGTCAGCGTCTGTTCTGAGCTCCTTCAGACGATTCCAGTCCGACTTGATCCGTCCCATAGACTTCATTGTGGTGACAGGAACCATGAGACAGGGAGTACCTGTACTGACGGTCTGAATCGGATTGGGGGACAGAATATCTGCAAGAGAGAGACCCAATGCCTCTGCATACTCCTTCGGGTCATAGGTCCTTAGAAACTGGGGACGGTCATGAGTAATCTGTATCTCGTGAAATCCTGTTGTTTCGTTCTTCACTATCTCTATCTGAAGAACACCAGTGTTGGTTTCAAGACTCAACATGGTTATGTCCTGTATGATTTCCACATTGCCCTCCTCCACCAGTGCGTGAAAGGCGGCTATTGTGGAATGTCCAGAGAAGTCAATCTCTTGTTTAGGCGTCATGAAACGGAATCGGAAATCTGCGACCTTGGAGCTGGTTACAAACACAGTCTCGCGTACGCTAGCCTCGCGTGCAATCTTCAGCATGGTTTCTTCACTCAGGGGGTCCGCTCCCAGCACTACGGTAGCTGGATTTCCACCAAACGGAACATCAGTGAAGGCATCGACCTGCATCGTAGTCAGTTCATAGCGGCGTTTCATGACTATCAACAGCCATAGTAGGATGCGTCAGAATAAATAGGGATTGATATCGCACCATAGAGTGAGATTGAGGAAAGGTGGCGGACTCACGGGAATCGTGGTAGGAGGGGGGAGTTTCGTAATTGAGGGCATGTAACGAAAAACTAGCCCATGTGTCCGCCATTGTTTCAACCAGTAGGTTATTGTCTTGTCCACCTCAACCTACCCGTTATTTAAGAAAAGCACCTTAGGCGTCTTATTAAGATTTCCATAACATAAAGAACTAGAAATCCAAAATCACATGTTCCGACCCTACCCAAATCTGAGTAACGCCAGTCCGGACTTACATTTGTGAAGTATAACCTAGATTGAACAGATGAAGAAAGAGAAATGAGAACAGGGGCGCGCACCCCTGTTGTCTTTGATTTATTCTTCTGTGCCATAAGGCTGGGTGATACTCTCTTCCTCGACCTTGGATGGCTTCACTCGTTCGCGCCATTCCTTTACGGGAATACCGAACTTTGACTCCACTCGTGAGCGGTGCAGGGTGTTGTGAGTACAGAATGGAATGATTCTGCCGTCAGGAACAGCATAGTTGATGTCGCAGTGCTGGACACGCTCCAAATCGAAGTTGTAGGGATCTTGGAAGTGCATCATGCCAATCATAATGATTCTGCGCATGAACTTGGCGAGCGAGCCGTAGTCACCGCGGTTAAGGAATGCACTGAGAAGATCCTTGAGCAGGCCTTTCTTCTTGATGTGCTTGATACCACCAGCAAGCTTGGCCTTCGCACGTTTGCTTGCTCCACGCTTTCGGTCAGCATAGAGGTTAGTGATGTCCTCAAGTATCTCAATGAACTTCCTCACATTCATGAGGTCCGTGATTGGCCTGTAGCTGCCATCGTCATCAATGTAGATGAAAGTGGACATTCCACAAGCGAAGTGACAGCTGAGCTCTAACTGTGGAGAATTCTTCCTCATGAATCCTAGAGCACGGCCAACAGGCATCATGGCAGGAACCGGGAACCATTCCGAGGCCGGAATCTTTCCACCAGTCTGTTCCTCAATCAAGTGAATGCAATCGGGGATGGTGATTCGCATCTCGTCACGAGCACTGTGGTCGATGCGACCAGTGATGCTGACCGGCTGGAAGTTCACACTGCGTACAACATCAACATTCTCAACAGCGAATTCAATGATTGCGCCAAGTTGGTCTTCGTTAACGCCACGCACAACAGTGGGTACTAGGACAAGGGACTCCATTCCCACTTCGCGCGCATTATGAATTGCTTGCTTCTTCAGTGGCAACAGGTCTACGCCTCTAGCCTCAATATAGGGCTTGGGTGTGACTCCATCAAACTGCATATAGATTGTTGAAAGACCAGCATCACGCAGCTCCTGCAAGTACTCCTTGCTCTTGCCAATACGAATGACGTTGCTGGCTATCTGAACATGGCTGAAACCTAACTGCTTTGCCCACCGGATGTACTGTGGCAGATGCTTGGATACTGTTGGTTCCCCCCCAGCAAACTGAAGCGCAGGCGCAGGAACGGGCCTGTTGCGACGAAGGTTCTTCATCATCTCAAGAACCTCCTCCGGAGTTGGCTCAACAATCATACCACCTTCAGCAGCAACCGCGAAGCAAATTGGGCATCGCAGATTGCACCTATTTGTAACATCTAGAAGTGCAAGAGCTGTGTGGGACTTGTGCTCAGGACACTGACCACAATCCTCAGGACAACCCTTGTCGGTTTCAGTACGGGGATTGTCAAGACCAACAGACTTGTACCAAAACGTGCTAGCTTCCATGAACATCTTGGCATCTCCCCAGTAGACATCTATGAATTCTCCATGTTTTTCACAGGTCTTCTTGTACATGACTTTCCCATCTTCTTCGTAGAGTGTAGCTTCGATGACTTCTACCTTGTCATCTACGAGAAGACAATCAGGACAGATTGATTGTGTAGTGTAAGGAAGCTCCCTTACAGGATACTTCTCCACGTGGTACCTTGCCACGTCTTGACCATCATCATCATGACGGATCTCTTTGTCAGGAATTGGTGTAACTTCTGTGGGATTCATAATTTGTATCTCCCGTTAAGTATTATTACCACTGAGGCGAGTGGTATCTTGAGCCGCGAACGCTTTCAAATGAATATAAGATTTCTCCAACGACTAAGAGTATGTGAAGTGAGTAAGATCTACTCATCTTCCATTGTGAGAACATAGCACATTGAAAAGCCGCCTCGTTCGACACACTTCTTCTCACGAATGCTCATTATCTCAGAGCGACTAATCCCTCTCATTTCCAGCAGAGCATCAGCTGCTTCGAGGACATCAGCTATTTCTTCAACCGACCCAGACTCCATTAGCTCTCCGGCCTCTTCCAGAATTTTCATCCTCAGGAGCTGGTCCACTTCTTCGAGGGCGGCGGTACGGACTTGCGGGTCTTCGCCGTTCTTGCGCATAATCTCAGGTATCAGATCTCTTACTAGTTTCTCAGGGCTCATAGTCCCAACACCACAGTACTCAACGGGCTGCCAGAGCCACTTCTATCTGAAATCGCACTTCATTCACAAAGGCCTCGGCCGCTCCACGCACATCATCCGGCAATTCTGAGGTCCAGACATCTTCGGAATCGCGGGGAGTGTCACCAGTAGTAGCACTTACTGGGAGGTAACGAGAATTCATGGCCTCGTCAAACGATAGCGTACCAATCCATTCACCCTTATTTAACAACTCATACATCGGCTGGAACTTGCCCATTGGATCTGCAACAAGTGCGACCCAGAAGAGAGACATTCCATTGAACTGGTTGGGCTGACCCACCTGAATCACATAGCGTTCCATCTTAGCTTTTGCGACATCAAGCTTGTATAGGAGCCCAATCCTGCAGTTTAGACACTGGTTGAACTCCAGGCCATCTCCGTTGGGCTGTAAGTATGCAAGGCCATTCTTCTCAATGTTGTCGTCATTACAGTGCAAACATTGATTCATTCCCCACCGAACATCTATGTGCTCCACAAAGGGACCTTCAAGGAATCGGTCCCGAGCGTTATTGAACGCGGTTTGGATAGAATCTGGGCCGTCCGTATCCAGTTTCTGTTTCAGAACTCTCCATACCTCTAGGAGATCCTGCCACAGTATGTTGAGAATCATATCAGCCAGTTTGTCAGTAGTCCTTTCTTCCAGTGTGCTCATAATGCATCACAAGACCTGATGGTTTGTCTGAGAATCCCCTCTCCAAGAGTTTCAATTAAGTGTTGAGCAGGCATATCAATTCCAGATGGAATAGGCGTCTTCGGCTAATTGTTGTTGACCGAATGTTTTTAACTGAGCCCAGACGACAAACACACTGTCTTGTCAGGTGAACAAGGATGGATTGCCAAATTCAATAGCAAACGCAACTTTAAGAAGGCCACATCACAGCCCGTTTTATTTCACCTGAATAAACATTGCCCCCTATGCTTGTTATTCAATTCAGTTCAAACCAAGAGGTGCAAACCATGAGCCCTTTAGAAAAGAGATACCATTCGCAATCAGTGGAGAAGGATGTTCTCGACTTCTGGGAGAAGAATGAGATATACAGGAAAACTGTAGAGCTCCGCAGCAACGGACCCAGATGGAACTTCCTTGAGGGACCCCCAACGACAAACGGGTTCATGCATGTTGGCCATGCACGGGGTCGAGCGATGAAAGATGCGCAGATTCGATACATGACAATGAAAGGATACAATGTGTGGAGACGTGGAGGATGGGACATGCAAGGTCTTCCAGTGGAGCTGGAAGTGGAGAGAAAGGAAGGAATCGCGGATAAGGGGCAGATAGAGTCTGCAGTGGGTCTAGAGCAGTTTGTGCAGAAGTGCAAGGACCTTGTTGACTTCTATCTTGATCGCTGGGAAAAAGACTCCATAAGACTAGGTCTCTGGCTTGACTATGAAACCGCATACCAGACACGTAACGATGACTACATAGAGCATGTGTGGCACTTCTTGAAAGTGGCCAGTGAGAGAGGTCTTCTAGTAAGAGGGTACAGAGTGAATCCAACATGTCCCAGATGTGTTACAGCACTTTCTGGACATGAGGTTTCACAAGGGTACATGACTAAGGAAGACCCATCGATCTATGTCAAATTCCGAAGAACTGGAATGGAAAAAGAGTTTCTTGTAATCTGGACAACTACGCCTTTCACACTCATCTCAAACGAGATGGTTTCAGTGCATCCCGATTACGGCTATGTCAAACTCCGAGTTGGTGACGAGTACTGGTGGATAGTCGAGAATCTCGTTGAAGCTGTTATGGACAAGGCCAAGATGGAAGATTATGAGTCAGTCGAAACTCTGACAGGCCGAGAAATGCTTGGATGGAAGTACGAGCATCCATTCAAGGAAGAAGTGCCTTGGCATCAGGAGCATGACGAGGAGTACATGCATGCAGTAGTCATCGGGAAACATGTCACGGTGGAAGATGGTACAGGTCTAGTACATACAGCGCCTGGCTTCGGACCTGACGACTTCAATGTTGGCAAGGAATTCAAGGTTCCAGTGTTCGCGCCTGTTACGACTAGTGGAACATTCACCAATGAGGTGCCAGTGTTCGAAGGCCGCTTTGTGTTTGATACAAACAATGAAGTTTCCGAAATGCTTAGAGAGAAGGGCCTCCTTGTTCATGCTGAAACGGTAGTTCACGAGTATCCGCATTGTTGGAGATGTGATACGCCACTTGTCTATCTAGCTGACTCGACTCAATGGTTCCTCAAGATGACCGGAGTCCGAGAAGAACTGGTGGCTCAAAACCAGAGAGTTGAGTGGACTCCTGAATGGGCGGGATCGGGCAGGTTCGGTGACTGGGTAGCTAATGCTGATGACTGGTGTATATCCAGATCACGTGTTTGGGGTTCACCTTTGCCTGTTTGGGTCTGTGACGACTGCAAAACAGAAGTTGTTGTGGGATCAAGAGAGGAACTAGAGAAACGTGCGGTCGAGTTCCCCGATGAGTTCGAGATGCACCGACCTTGGGTTGACAGGGTCGTACTGAAGTGTGACAAATGCGAGGGGCAGATGCATCGTGAACCCTTCGTGATAGACTGCTGGCTCGATTCAGGTATGGCGCATACAGCAAGTCTTGATTACCTGAACGACCAAGGTCTCTTCAAGGAGCTTTTCCCATTCGACTTCATCACTGAGGCGGTTGACCAATCAAGAGGTTGGTTCTACAGTCTCCTGTATACATCTGTAGTGCTTCATGATAGCGTGGCATTCAAGGCATGTGTGAGCCAAGAGCATGTCTTAGATGAGTCCGGTGGAAAGATGAGCAAGTCCAAGGGGAATGTTATCTGGGCCAAGGATGCGCTCGAAGACATAGGAGCAGACCCATTCAGATTGTTTTCACTAATAAAATCCGCTTCCTGGTCGCGTACAAACTACATACGAAAGGAAATCGAGCTACAGAGGAAGAAGCTCGACGTCCTCTGGAATGTTGTCCTGTTCACAGAGACCTACATGGATCTTGATGTATTCCAGTACAGCGAGAATAGACTAACGAAGAATCTGAAGTCGGCAGGTCTAGAGGACAAGTGGCTGCTTTCACGGGTCCAGAGTGTCATAAAGGCCTATCACGAATACATGAGCAAATATCTGTGGCATCAAGCCGGTCGGGTTGTTCTGGAGTTCATCACCGAGGATCTTAGCAGAGTTTACCTCCCCCTTGTGAAGAAGCGAGTGTGG
>JAUVHR010000257.1 GCA_030593165.1 Candidatus Thorarchaeota archaeon | reverse complement strand
ATCACTCTCGTGTCCCGGCCCACAATCTGTCTTAGTCTCTGCTTAGACCTATCAGTCATGGCCTCCCAACTAATAGGAACCTTGACCGCGATTGTAACACCCTTGGACCGAACCATCGCCTTCACCTATGCCATTTAAATTTCTGACCTGTTTCCAGTCAGTTGAGTTCACTCCCCTTCTTGTCCCAAAGAGGTCTTTTGAACTCGTACAATAGTCATCTTTTCGTCATTTAAATTTATTAAGACGGTGACGTTATTAGGCTTTATTTTGTAAAATTAAGTAATATGAGGCCTCTATTGCTATAATGCAGGATTCCAAATAGGGACGGCCCCTTATAAATGAAGGTCGGCCATGGTTCTCAATATGCCCTATCTTCCTTATCCCTCTAATCTAGACCGAGAGAAATGAAGTCGGCTATGATGACAACAGCTAAGAGTGTGACTGTAAGTCAAGTATAGAATTAGACTAACAGAATCTTTGCATGAACAAGATTGTAGTATGTCCCCCACAAATGTAGATGGACGCTCCAATGAATTGATATGCTAAGTTCCACAAAGAAGATGTGGAATGATGAATAAGCAGGGAAGGTGAGCGTCTCATCAACGCGAGGAGCCACTAAACCGCAATCTGACCAACCTTCCGCTGAGGATACACACCTTGACTCCGTTTCACTGCAACCACAATGGTGACTGTGACGCCGTCAAGCTGTGTTGCACGGAAACAGAGATGACTCTCACGCGAAAGGATGCTGAGAGAATCGATGCACTGGGCTACAAGAGAGAAGAGTACCTTGTTCGTGCCGCGGACGTTTTTTGCGTCTTGAGGAATGTCGATGGCTACTGCTACTTCTACGACCAAGAGTCAAAGCTCTGTAGAATCTACGAAGGCCGCCCCGAGGGCTGCAGACACTACCCTATTGTCTACGACATGAAAAAGCGAAAGTGTGTTGCGGACAAAGACTGTCCATCTCGCGAGACCGTGACCCGGAATGAGATTAGAAAGGTCTGTCACAAGGTGAGAGCACTTGTTGAGAAACTTGTAGAGGAGGCTTCACATGGAGAAAAACCATGCTGACCTGCACGTTCACTCCACATGCTCGGATGGAGTACACACTCCAACAGAGTTAGTTCGCATGGCTAGTGAGATAGGACTTGCAGGATTAGCCCTTACTGATCACGATACAGTGGATGGAATTCAAGAGTTCCTCAAAGCGGATGGACCAGACAGTCTGGAAAGAGTACCTGGTGTTGAAATCAGTACGGAACACAGGGGTTCCGAGGTACATCTGCTAGGATATTTCGTCCCCACAGACAGCTTGAAACTAAGTACCAAGCTGAAAAAATGTGAAGAAGCCAGAAAAGTTCGTTTTCCAAAGATGATAGCGAAACTGAGAGAGATAGGGATTGATATCCAAGATAGAGAAATCCAGCTTATTCTCAGGGGAGTTCAGAGTCCGGGCCGTCCTCATGTTGCTCGACTTCTCATCAGACAGGGTGTGGTTAAAGACTTCAAGGAGGCCTTCCAGAGATTTCTTGTTCCAGGTAAGCCAGCCTACATCAAGAAAGAAAGAATGGAAACCATAGCAGCAATCAAGCTTCTACGACAGGTATCAGCACCACCTGTAATGGCGCATCCCTTGGTCGTAAGGACTGATGATCTCAGGGGACTCCTATTAGAGTTCAAAGCGGCTGGACTGGCAGGTGTTGAGTCACATTATGATTACTCCCAAATTGCTCACAAGACCGCCCCTATTATCTTGGAACACGCTGTGGAAGGGTTAGGTCTTATTGAGACCGGAGGGAGTGATTATCACGGAGATAGTGCTCATGATACCCTCGGTAGAGTCACTGTACCAATGGAGATTATTGAGCAGCTAAGAGAATCTGCAGAGAATGGCTAATCAGGAGCGCGGTTGATGACCGGACAACAAACAGCAAGAAAGTTCTTGGTTGATGCGATGTTGGGCAAACTAGCCACATGGCTCAGATTGGCGGGATGCGACACGGTCTACAATCCTGGAATTCATGATGACGAACTCCTGAAGATGGCAGTAGAAGAAACGAGAATCCTGCTATCTTCCGATGTGGAGCTGGTCAGAAGAGCAGAAAATCAAGGTGTGTCAAGTATGCTTGTGAGGGGCTCTGTGGATTTCGAAGTTGCTGAGGTGTTTAGGGTGTTCCAAGTAGCACCACAGATTGACCCATCCAAGGCAAGATGCTCAAAGTGCAACGGCCAATTAACGGAACTAAGAAACAAAGAGAGAGAGAAGATCAAAGACCTTGTCTTCGAACAAACGTACGACCACTATGACATCTTCTGGCACTGTCAAGAATGTGATAACGTCTACTTCCAAGGTGGCTATTGGGATAACATACAGAAGTACATGGAACGCATTCAGAAAATCATGGAGATCCGGGAGCAACCCAGATGAGGCGGAGTTTATGCCTCTCTCACATTGACTGCATAGGTAATCGGGATGCAGTCCTTGATTGAACGAGTAAGATGACAGAACTTCGTCATCAAGACTGCACAGCGCTTACCAGTCTCTAGTTCATCCTCCCCAACCACAATCTCTCCAGAGACCTCGACCTGAGTGATCTGATAACCCTCATCATCGAACTTGGCCGTGGCCGTTCCCTCAAGATGCATTGAAACTAGCTCGAGTTCGAAACGTCTCTGAAAGTCCAAGAAAGTGTTGTTCAAGCATCCAAGCACTGCAGACACGAACATCTCATCTGGACAAATTCCGTTTCCATCGCCTCCGTAGGTCTCAGGCGTATCAAAGACCATAGTCCGCCCTTCAGAAACAGTTGCTGTTCCTCCGGTCTTTCCATCCCAATCCGACTTGGCTTTGTATACAATGACTTCGGGATATCTCGTCTTAAGGCGCATCTCATTCCACTCGATTATGGCTCCAGACAACGAAGTGATTAAGCGTTATGGTTGGAGGCAGGTCACAATCCATTTAAGATTGGTAACGCAGTGCCCGTTTGGTGTTCACCTATGCCCCGAAAAATGATGGCTGCTGTTTACTATGGCATTGGGGACGTGAAATACGAAGAAGTCGATGTCCCAGAGATTGGACCAAGGGAGTTACTCATCAAGATTGGGACCGCTTTGACTTGTGGCACAGATGTCAAGACCTACAAGCGCGGACATCCGCTGCTGCTGAGCAAGATACCCACCCTCTTTGGCCATGAGTATGCCGGTACGATTGAAGAGGTGGGAGAGGGCGTAGAAGAATTCGAACCTGGAATGCGCGTCGTTGCCACCAACTCTGCTCCATGTGGCACATGCTTCTTCTGCAAACGTGGCAAACCAAACCTGTGTTCTCAGTTGAAGAGTTCACTTGTCAATGGGGCTTTTGCTGAATACATCCGCGTTCCTGAGCCGGTTGTTCGATGGAATACACATCAAATTCCAGAGTCGCTCTCATTCAGAGATGCTGCCCTCACGGAGCCACTAGCATGTGTTGTTCACGGAATCGAGGAGTCCAACATTCAACTGGGCGACACTGTAGCTGTCATTGGAGCCGGACCAATCGGACAAATGATGATAATGCTTGCCAAGAAAGCAGGGGCATCCATAGTTGTGGTATCGGATTTGGCCAACTTGAGACGCGACATGGCCATGCGTGCGGGAGCAGACATAATGATTGACCCGTCAAAGGAGGACCCCGTAGAGCGTGTGAAAGAGGAGACCTCCGGTTATGGTGCGGACGTTGTCATAGAAGCCGTAGGACTCCCTGCAACTTGGGAACAAGCTGTTGACATGACAAGAGACGCTGGTACCACTATTCTCTTCGGTGGTGCTGCTTCAGGTACGACCTTCCAGATGGATACGGGCAGGTTCCACTACGGACAGCTCACCGTAAAGGGAGTCTTCCATCTTACTCCCCAGCATGTCGAACAAGCCTTGAAGATGATAATTGCTGGTGATGTCAACCCGGACATCCTCATCTCGCATGAGATGCCTCTTGAGAAAGTCACAGACGCACTCCAGATGATGGGCGCTGGTGAGAGCATGAAGATTGCGATCAAACCTTGAATGTGGAGGCGTGCCATACTTGGCATGGATAAGTGACAAGAGACTCAGAGGTAACGAACGGTTGCTCATTGATATCCTTACTCAGATTGAGAAGAAGCATCCGAGTATCATAATCATAGTAGAGGGACTACGTGATGAACGCGTTCTCAGAAATCTTGGTATACTGGCACCCATAATCCGAACACAGGCCGGAAGACTCAGGCCCGACCTGGTTGATGACATAGCCGAAGCAGCAGGCAAGAGCGGGGAGGTACTCATTCTAACCGATTATGATCAGGAAGGAATAGAGCTGGCTAAATTCATTGAGAGTGAACTTGAACCACGGAAGGTCATTGTGCTTAGGGGTCTACGGCTGAGAATCAGAAACGCAATGGGCAATTGGAGGTGCATTGAGGAGCTTGTAGCACTGTTCGGGAGGAAGGACTCTCCTGAGCCTCTTGGTTAGACTTTGAGCACATATATCCGTCAATGGATTCCGAATGATGTCGGATTATTACACAGTACTTCCACAATTGGGACAGATGAACTTGCCTTGGGGAATCTCATGACCGCAGACCCTGCAGGTATGTACCTTCTGAATTCGCTGTGTGTCTGAGATGTCATCTTCCTGTGGTTCAAGAATGAACCTGTTGTTGTCGTAGCTAATCCTAAACTGTGTTGGATTTCCGGCTCGCTCAAGCAAATCTATGGGCATCGGTAGCCTGTAGTTGTTGTCTAGCTTGACAATTCGAGTTTCTCCAAGAGTGTCAAGATCGATGCCAGTCTGATGGAATCCTGAGATGATACCGTCTCGGATCTCGACTGTTACATCTGCTTTCGACGCAACCTGCTGACTGTGTGTCACAATGAAGAATGACGTGCCAAGCGTTTCATTGAGCTCTTGGAACAAATCAAGGATTCTCTCCGCAGTCTCCGGGTCGAGGTCTCCAGTTGGCTCATCGCACAGCACCAGACCCTTCCCTTCGGTATCAATTAGATTCACGAGTGCAGCAGCAATCGCTACCCTGGAACGTTCGCCACCGCTAAGGGTGGTTGCGCGATTCCTCTTTCGTTCTTCAAGGCCAACCATTTTGATTAGCCTGTCAACACGCTCAGAACGGATCTTCTTAGGAACTCCCGCAATCCTCGCAGCGAGTTCCACATTCTGCCAGGCGTTAAGATGAGGCAAGAGGTTGTTGATTTGGAACACAAAACC
>JAUVHR010000315.1 GCA_030593165.1 Candidatus Thorarchaeota archaeon | reverse complement strand
TTATTCGTTTCTGGTCTGTGATAGGCACAGGATTCCTTCGAAGATGTGCATCTGATTCAAAGGCATGTGAGGACTTGGCTACTGGAAAGGCAATTGCACTGCTTGGAACGCCCGGCGTGGGAAAAACTACTTTCGTGATTGCTTCAATTCACCATTTGGAAAAGATTGACTGGGCTCGAATTGATTGGAGGGACCTGCCAAGAGAGTATGGTGGACTTGTTGACCAACTTGTTTCAGGATCACCCCTTTCACCAACATTGCGGCTGAGTGACTATAGACTTCAATTCACAAACATAGAATACCGAGGTTCAATTCTGAAGATGGGCTGGTTCGGGAAAGTCAAGCTTGAGGTCACGGATATGTCGGGAGAGGACTATCGCTCTGGCAACTTGCCATTTGCGGAGTGTGTTCAGGATGCGTTTGCGGCTCTCCTTTTGATAGACCCATCCCGCTCTGCCAACTTGTCTGAATCAATGGCTGGCCAGATTGCTCCGCTTTTCAACGCGATCAAGTACTTGTCCGGAAAGGAATGCGATATCAAGTATTTGGGTTTAGTCTTCACAAAACGCTATCTGCATAAGCACAAATTAGGGGACATTGCCAGGTTTCTCACACAGCAGCTTTTGCCTATCCTAAGTATCGCTGAGAGAGCGCGTATCCAGATCAATATGTTTGAGATTGACAGTCGGGGCAAGAAAGGCCGTCTCGACCCCCAAGGGCTTGAGCAGATATACTATGATGCCCTAAGCTTTGTCAGTAAGGTGAAAGGGGCTCGTGCTCAATTGACTGGCACTCTGGAAGACGCTGCGGATGATGTTTCAGAAGACTTGGAAGAACCTGTGGAAGATGATATGGTACTATTTGCGGCGGAACATACGGAAGAAGTTCTGGAGGAATCTTTGGAAGAAACCCCGGACGATACTTCGGAAGACACAATGGAAGAAAAAATGGAATTCCACAAAACAATCAGACTAGAGGAGTAGAGAATCAAGATGAAAGCATACCTATACGTTCCTTTTCAACAGAATCCCGCGGTTCTTGGCAAAGTGGCCAAGAATCACGTCGACAATGTGTCACTTAATTGTGTACCTCCGGACTTACCATCCGACTGGTACAGAGACCCAAGACTCAAGGTTTACTCAGGCTACTGGGTTGATGATGATCTACTTTCGATTGGAATGACGGTGAGGGGCGGTGTCGATCACGAAGGCAGGGAGAATCCTCTCTCTCATGTAGTGCTTTCGGATGAGTCTCCATTCCTGATCAATCCAATCAGCTCGATGGTCACGCTATCCAAGTTTGTGACCGATGGAACCGACGTGAATCTGACGGCTCTAGAATCGATTATGGCGTCCCCCTCAGCATACTTGGAAAGCGAGCAAACATTGACTAAGCTGGTTAATGACTTTGGAAGAGAGTTCGTCATGGAATCTGTATCTGCACTCCTCAAACATCCGGTCACCTACGTCTTCTACGACGTGACCAAACCCATGGATTTCTTGAACTACGTAAGATTGGCATACATCATTGCTGGACCCCTGCTTGGGCGGAAGCTCTCGTTTGTTTCAACTGTGGATAACTTTTCTGGAGATGCTATCTGGACGTTGATTCGTGGCTATCCTGTGGAAGATGAAGATTTCAAAATCCAAAAGGACGAGAAGAAGCAGGTTGACAAACAGAAGGCTGCTCTGGTCAGTATGAGGAAAAAGGAAATGATAACGAAGAGCAAGTCTGCGAAATCGGTTGAACTAATTCTGGACGAGCTTCTTGATACCCCGTGGTTTGGTATGAATCGAAGTAGTCACTTTGCGGCTGTCCGTGAGGTGCTACGTGGACGGGGCTCAAAGGATGATGGAGCACTCGCTCGTATTGACAAACTTCGTGCTTTGAAAGATGACTAGAACCAACGAGGTCGAGAAGAGCATTTGCTTGAGGGTTAACTAACATGGCAAGAATAATCACCTTGATAGGGACTCCTGAGAGCGGGAAAGCATACTTTCTGGCAGCCATGGCGATAGCTCTAGAGGAGAAGGGTCTCGGACGAATTGACCCACTCCATTATGGTTTCGGATTTGTCATGGATAGCGCCTTTGCGAGAAATCCCTGCCCATTGAGTTCGACAACTAGTTCCTATTTTGGAACCATCCGCTATGGGAAGCGGAAGAAGATTGGATTGTCAGAACGGACCTTCTCGAAAGCTAGTTTCACCACCAACCCGGGTCTTGTTGCTGAGGCCATCGCTAAGAGTCATTGTGCAGTCATATTTCTAGAATCCACAACTCATACCAAGCCAATAGGGCAACCCGGACAAGTCGATGAAGAGGCTTCTGAAGGGTCACGCTTCAGTCTCAACATATTGAGCGGGAGCGCAAAACTAGTGAACTTGGTTCTCCTCAAAGAGTTCAAACCTTGGTGGAAGTTTCGAAGGAAGGTGAAGCAGCTTGTATTCGTTACGACTAACATTGATCCTAGTGAGGTCTCTTCGTCAGAGTTTGGGAAGCAAGCCTCTGTTGGGATGAAGCAAGGATTGGAATGTGTAACTAAGAAGAAGGTTCCATACTCTTTCCATTCCATGGACCTCCTTTTGCCCCTTGGAGGCATCGACTTCGATGCCATTGAACCCGTTCTATCAAAAATCCTAGACATCTAGAACTCTATATCCTCAACGCCATATTCTTCAGCGTAATCGCGGGCTTCTTGAACACTGTTGAAGCGTTTCACTACATCAAAGACCATGAAGAACCGTTGGCCGTCTCTTTCAAGTTCAATGACTGGCCTAGTAACACGGCCCTCGTTCACGTAGATTCTCAAGAGACACGGCGTTCTCTCCTTGGCCGCTTCCTTGCATTTCTCACACCTCGCAGGACCTCTCGCGCAGTGTATATCAGCAATTACGCGAATGATCTCCTCGTACCCTTGGTCTTCATTAGACATGATAGAGAAATCTGGTGGAATCATACAAAGGCCTTTTGGATGTTTCTCTGAATAAGGAGGAAGCGCGGGCTTTAGGAAGAGATAAGTGCGAGGTAGTGTATGGTCGTGTATCAAAACATTTGGAGAACTGACCTGTGACTGAGATTCCAATGCCCCCTTCTGATGGTTATGCGGCTGCGCAACCTAGTCCGAAAAAAGGATTCCCCTGCTGCAGGACGATTTGTATCGTTATCGGTGTACTTGTTATCATCGGGATTATCATGGTTGCCATGTTCCTAATTCCTCTTCTAAACTTAAATGGAGGTACGACTGGCTATCAGACTCGTGAGATTGATTCGTACAACAACAGTGACGTAGAACTCTATCCAACATTCTATCGCGCGGAGTTCTACGTGTCCTCTTCCGAGACCCAGACTAGCACCGTTCCTGACTTGGATTTTGAAATCTATGTTAGCACCGGATCTGATTCGGTGACTGTAACCGTACACATAGCTGTATATGATTGCTCCCTATCAACATTCGATGAGCTGAGTTGGTCTACATTGGACAGCTCGTACCTCATGGACGATGGTGATTACACGAGCAGTGTGAACACATACATCAACCTTGATAACTACGCGAATACGTATGTTTGGGTCATCTGGTTTGACGCATCGTACAAGTCCAGTGTGTGGTCGGTTGATATCGACCTAACTCTGAGATACAACTGGTAGTCTGATACTAGTGTGTGCCCACGAATCAAGTGGGCACGCCATTGCTTTTCATCAAAAACGATATCTGTGCCCTTCGCTAGACTTCCCCAAAGTGTTATATTGCATGCTGTGATTCTCGAACATTGCCTACGCTGGGTGACCGGAGATAGTGAAACGCGCCGAGTGTCATGAAAACGCTCCCAGCGGCAACGTAATCCGCGCCGCAAAGCAGTTGATTCGCAGACCTTGCGTGTTCCCCTTCGGTCGAAGAACGGAGGAGGAACTCGCTCCCATGAATAGGAATCTAACGAAGATCCGAATTCTATCTATTAGTTTCATTTTTGTATTCTTGTTTGGCATGGTACCCCAAGCTGTTTTTGCCGGCCAAGCAATGCCAGCAGAAGATGTAGAGATATTCCCGAAGCCCTTTGAGGGCTACGATCTTGATCCGATCTACATTTTCTATGATCCCCGTGATGAAATATTAACGTCAGTTGCTATAGCTGTTCACGAGGTCGCATCGTTCCGCGTAAACGGGGTCAAACTAGTCCCGGTGACATCATTCATGGACCTTGATTATTGGTTGATGGATGAGCCTTGGATTGCCGTATACGCACTGAACTCAAATCTGACGCACGTTGACTTCCCCGACCGGGATATGTCATGGCGGCAGTTCCATCAGGTCCTGAGTGGTCACCGGTCTACCCAGCATGTGTTGGGCATGGGTAACTCCCTGTCAGTCCAACCCAAAATCACTTCTCAGGACACCAACATCTACCATCCAGAGGTTGAACAAGTAGATGGAATGCTTCTGATTCTTTATGATGTCTGGACGATTGCTGATATCGTAGAACAGCGTGCTCATGTGGAT
>JAUVHR010000150.1 GCA_030593165.1 Candidatus Thorarchaeota archaeon | reverse complement strand
GTCGTAGAGATTCGTATAGCTCAGCTTCATGATGTCCATGTTGGTGATGACCTTGAGGTTTCCGTGGGGGGAGTCAATGAGACTGTGTCCGTCGTTGGGATTGCAGAATCACTGTATCGCTGTGTATTCCTAGATTATGCGAGTGCTCCTTCATTGGGCAACAGTTCACTCCTCACAGGTGCGTTTCTTACTATCGCATCAGACGCCGATGCTGAAGATGTGAGAGCTTTGATTGAAGTAAGCGATTCTGTTGAGAGTGTTCAGACTCATGAGGAGGCCACAGAGGCCGTCAAAGGTCTCTTTGCTTTCTACGACTTGATGCTGTATTTCCTTGTCGTAATGTGCGTAGCCATTGTCTTTCTAGTCGTATGGACAACCGCGAACATCAGCACGCTAGAGAGGATTCCGGAATTCGCTCAACTTGAGGCTATTGGTTACGAACGGAGGGACCTTGGTAGGATTCTCATAGGGGAGATTCTTCTCATATCGCTCATCGGAACCATCCTGTCCATTTATCCTTCAATCTGGCTGGGCTATGCTTGGGAGCCCTTGATGGATGCTACTCTCAGTGTTATGCATTTCTATGTTCAGCCAATTCCATTCATTGTGAGCTTCGCTTTTCCTATTCTGGCGGCTACTATATCGATTCTTCCATCCATCAAGACCCTGTATAGTGTTGACCTGCCTGCAGTTCTTAAGCAGAGGAATCCACAATAACATGTGGGACGGGAGTTATCCACAACACTAGAAATGAAAAGTGATGCTCCCGCGAGCACGAGGCTTCGGGATGCATCCATTGAATCAGAACTTCATTCTTCCTCATCTGCGAAGTCATCGCCAGACCAGTCCTCGCCTTCAGGGATTCTGATGACTCCTAGTTCGAGTAGCCGACCCATAACCTTCAGAGCTGCCTCGGGGATTTGCGGCTCAAACTTGGCTCCAGTGATGACAAGCTTGCCGGACCCAAATAGAAGAATGACCACTTTCGGGTCTCTCATTCTGTAGATGAGACCCGGGAACTGCTCAGGTTCATAGAGAGTATTCTCAAGTTTCATGGCAGCAAGCTCGAGGTTGAGCTCGGCTCCTAGGCTCGCGCTGGCAACGATGTTCTGAACGACAATAATGGGCCTGCCTGAGATCTCAATCCCAGCTTCCCTGATGTTCTTCACAATCTTGTGTACTGCTCGCTTGGCTTCCTTCTCGCTCTTGGCTCCAGTGCACACCATCTTCCCGCTGTTGAATATCAGTGTGGCAGTCTTGGGTTTCTTGAGTCTATATACTAGACCTGGGAATTGTTCCGGGTCGAACTCCACGTTGGGCATAGTTGCGGCAATCTCATCAAGGTCAAGTCGCTGATTTAGGATTACTGATGCGACGACATTCTCGATTTTTGTTTTTGGTCTCGGCTTGGCCATTCTAAATTCGTCCTTATATAGTATATAAGGAGGGTCCCCTTATATAGTATATAAAGGCCTGCGTGATTCCCTTTTTAAACGTGATGAAATGGAGAAGATTTCCAATGTGAAACGGTAGCACTTGCTACTCCCTTGATGCATTTCTCTTCAAACGCTCTCTACAAGTTCAGAGAGTACGGCGCTTTCCATCTCACTGACCCTTCGAAGAAGACTCTGAACAGGCGCAATGAACTCGAGAAAATCAGACACCTCCGATTTCGCAGCCTCGTCGAGAAGGGACGGAACCCTCTCTGACCGCTTCCTAACATCATCCAACACGCTGAGACCCTTTTCTTCAAGGTCCCTGTTAATTGACCATTGAATCTCTCGTAGCTCTCCTAGTGCAGGATATCCGTCAGGCAGGAGCCCATTTGCTATTTCTCTCCAGACTCCAACAATCTCCTGGAAATCATCAGATGCTTTTGTTATCCTATCATTCTGTAGAAGCTCGCCGGCTTCTCTCAGGAAGTCAGTGTATATCTGTCGAAAGATCGCACCACCTGAACCACCAGTCTCTATGTAGATGTAGTGCATCACAAGCGCATGCGCAAGGTCCTTTGGGTCCGGGATAAGCTTCGGATACTTCGATAGTTCCTTGCTCCATTTTATCATTCCTTTGACTCCAATATTGCTTATTGGAGGATTGAGCAATGCATCCACATTCTCTCTAATGGCGGAGGGGATGATTTCTTCCAAAGGTGTTAGCTTGTCAGGAAAGGCAAACCGAACCATTTGGTTCATCGCTGGAAATGGGTGGTACTCTGAGGCACGTGCCTTCTGAAGTTGTGTCAACGCCATTTTGTGAGTCCCGTGGAATCTATCCGAGATATACACCGCATTTTCCGGTTCGTCAATGCCGTACACAAGGAAATTGTGTTCCCCGAAGTGGTCATCCTCACCAGTGAGGAGATGATCAAGATAGGCCATATCAACGCAGACAAGACCTGGTTGATTATCCCTCAGGGTTTCTTTCAGGAAGAGATGCGCCTTCTTCACGCTTCTCGTTAGGATTGAATCGAAGTCACCACCAAGTCGCTTTGCTGCTTTGCCAAGAATACCTGGAAACTTCCGACAGTCGGACCGATTCATGCCCCCAACTACTGGATAGGTCATTTGTTTCATGAACCAGTAGATGAACCCCATCCCTGCGGAAATGCCCACTAGCATTGGTTCGCTGATGTCATGGCCCATATGGTGCATTAATCTGACCATAGCACTTGTCTGACAATTCTTGCCGTCCCCAAAGTGTTTGTAATCCAAGATGATCTTGTCATCCCCTATACCTGCGGGTTTGAATTCTTTCTTCTTACTTGGCATATTCCTACCTCTTCCTTTTCTTCTCTTCTTTGAATCGAAATCCTGCTTCATCATGTTCGATTTTCTCAATGAGTTGGAGCAACCAATCTCGCTCGCAACGAATTCTAACATAGGGTCTCTTGAACAATGCTTGGACAACACCGAATTGAGAATCGATTGGCACATCACCTAGCCGAATGCTTCCTAGAAGTCTATCCGGATCACTCTTACGAAGTTGTTCAAAACTCTCTATAGCTTCGATGTTCACTCTCATGAACCGTGATTGCTTCTCAAGATTTGAGGCTCTCTCTCGTAGAGCAGCTAGAGCATTTTCCTTTGTAAGCAGAAATATGGCTGACATTCCAAGGTCAAACAAGCTATTGGCTTTCGGTGGATTACTCAAACATTGTGCTATCTGTTTAGTAAGGGTTCGTTTTCCTTTCGGGGTTAGTTTGTAAGTCTTCTTTGATGGCTGGAGTGAAGTTCTTGTTTTTGTGCCTTGGATAAGTCCTCTCTTCTCAAGTTGAGTGAGAGCTTTGTAGACTGATGCGACCTTTATGTCAACCCAGTTTCTGTATCCCTTCTCCTCCAGAATCTTGTCAATCTCGTATCCATATTGTGCTCCCCCACCAATGAGTGATAAGACTGCCAGATATGTGCTGGGCATAATCTCGACTTTTCCAGAATTGCTCATGGTTCATCCTCAAGTCATACTATTATACTGATATAATAGAATTATTACACTGATATAATATATATGTTCTCCTATTAGACAACTCTATACAATGGCAATTCTTGTTCGAGCTCGACCAAGAAAGGACATAGGCATTGGTTCCATCATTTAACTATGGTAACGCTTTTATGCATCACAAAGTTTCGACCGGCTAGTCGCGAGATGGCTACACAGTAGACCGTTTCCCTCACTAGAGCGTGACATTGAATGAGCAACCGTACGAAACCGTTCACACTCGTCATGATTATCGTGCTCATGGGCAGTGCAATGATTCCCATTGCGAGTATGGATCAGCCAACCCTACCTATTCAAATTGCTGATTCGCCCAGCACCGTGGCTGCAACCACACTGCTCGTGACGAATGAGACCTTCAACTCCAACCAAGAGTTCAATGATGATGACTATATCTTTCATGTTTACAATACTACAACGGACAGTATAATCGCAGGTGCAGTGGTCACACTCTACAATGCAACCAATTCAAGCGCCATTGTATACTACGATGATTTCACAACTATTGGCGACGGTTCAGCGCCATTCTACAATGTCCCGCAAGGCATCTATATCTGGAATGTCACATGGAGCGAGGCACCTGATGTATTCACTACAGGTTATCTGCGTTCAGATGGTCCAGAGGCGTTCGTCACGACTCTCCTTGGTAACTTGGATTCTCATAACGATGATGACGATCTCAACGTAACTGTGATTGACATTGATGATTCACCCGCAGAAGGGCTGAATTTCACTGTATACAGCCGCGATACCAATACGACTTACAACGAGACCATACTTGGGGTCTATGGGAATGCCAGCCTCTTGGATATTCCAGTGGGCAACTACACGTACTACGTCACTGTGGTTACTGGAGTTTACGCGGGGACAGTTATCGCTCAGGATGATTTCGTCACTGATGGCACACTAAAATTGGTTCATCAAAGCATAGGTCCGTTCGCTGGAGATCCGGATTACTACGACATTGAGGTCTTCACTTACTATGAGACTTCACTGGCTCCGCTATCTGGGGCACTTGTTAACGTGACATACATCAATGGCACTGTTATTGAAGCAGTCACAACCCCTGCAAATGGAACAGTCCAGATTATCGATTTGCCAGTCGTGTTCATTAACTGGACTATCATGTACTCTGGAGAGACCTTGGGTACATACACGTACAACCTCACTGACGTGTCGGCAGACGTTCGTGACCCAATTATTACGAGTCCGGGTGACGTTGAGTTCCTGTTCGACGCAGAGAAGATATTGCTCAACTGGACATTCCAGGAAGAGCATCCAAGCCAATTCAAGATCTACGTTGATGGTTCTCTAAATGCGACTGTTTCTTGGGTGAACACAACTCAGGAGTACACGTTCAATGCTACCGGCAATGCCATCGGCATCTACGAGATTCGAGTAGAGGCCACAGACCTCAACGGAAACACTGCTGAAGAGACAGTTGAGTTGAGGATTTACGAGGATATTGTTCCCGTCATTGAAGGTTCAGATGATGTCGAGTATGTCTTCACACAGACTGGCCATAGTGTTCGCTGGAATGTTACTGATGACTTCATGAACATGTACTCGATTGAGCGCAATGGCACATCGGTCAGAAATGGAACCCTTGACCCAGATGCACCGTTCGTCACTATCAGTGTTGATGACCTGGGCATCGGTATACACATCTACGCATTCATGGCAAACGACACGAGCGGAAACGAATCCTTTGACAACATTACTGTCACTGTTCTTCGCGATTCAGTTTCGCCCGTTTTCTCATTCACACCCTCAACAATCTACTACGAGCGCGGCGCCATTAACCTCGTATTCAATTGGACTGTGACCGATGAGTTCATGGACACGTACACAATCAAGGTTGATGGGTTCGTCATCGAAGAGGGTGACTGGACCGAGGACAACATTGAGTTTGACTTCTCTGGTCTGGCCGAGGGGACGCACTATGTGACCCTGATGGTATACGACCTTGGTGGCAACTCAGCAAGCTCATCTGTTGCAGTTATCGTGTCCCCACCTGGGGCCGTCAAGTACGGTATTGTTGTTGGAGTCATTCTCGCAGGACTTGTCATTGCTGGCCTAGTACTCTGGTACATACGTAATCGTTAGAGCTTGACGGCCTACTTTGGCCGTCATCCTTTTATCTCAACAAAAAGAGCGGTTAGTATGTCAGTCTAATGCGTGACTGACTATAACGGCTTTATGGTGAACAACATGGAATACATCCACGTACGCGACGTCCTAGCTGGAGCGTATGAAGGAAAGACCGTAATGCTTCGTGGTTGGGTGCATCGCATCCGGAAGCAGAAGAAGATGGTTTTTGTCCTTCTACGTGATCCCACAGGCGTCATTCAAACTGTTGTCAAGGAAGCCGTCGTTAGCGAAACGGAGTATGAAGACTCAGCAAGGATGCTGATTGAGTCCCTTGTAACATTGAAGGGAACAGTCCACCCCGACTCCAGAGCTGCTGGCGGCTTCGAAGTTCAGGTCGATGAAATTGAGATTCTGCACTTTGCGGAAGAGTTTCCGCTCACAGAGAATCTGAGCACCGAGTTCCTGAATGACAATAGGCATCTGTGGATGCGTTCCCGAAAACTGACCAACGTATTGAAGGTCAGGGACGAGGTCTTTCGTTCTGCGCGGGAATATCTGCGACAGCATGACTTCTATGAGACCACCAGTCCAATGTTCGTAGGTACTATGGGCGAGGAAGGTGGCGACCTCTTTGAGGTCGAGTACTTCGGCAGGAAGATGTACCTGACTCAGACCAGTCAGATGCATCTTGAACCACAACTTTTCGCAATGGAGCGCGTATTTACTCTTGCACCTTCGTTTAGAGGAGAGAAGTCACGGACTCGCAAGCATCTCACTGAGTTCTGGCATCTTGAGGCAGAAGAAGCTTGGTGTGATCACGAATGCAACATCCGACGACAGGAGGAGTTGATCACTCACATGTGTCACGCTGTAGTCAAGAACAGAGGCCCAGAATTAGAGGAACTAAGTGTTGATCCGGAGAAATTGCTGAGTGTCAAGACTCCCTTTGAGCGTATGTCCTATTCCGAAGCTATCGACGTTTGCCAAGCGGCTGGTCTTGATCTTAAGTGGGGTCAAGACATTCGCACTGAGGCAGAGGATATTCTCACACGTGTCCGTGACTCATTCCTCTTTGTGGAATATTATCCAAAGGAGATCAAGTCCTTCTACATGAAGAACAACGAGGACGACCCCCGCACATACAAGAACAATGACCTTCTCTTGCCTCGTGGGTTTGGTGAAGTCATTGGCGGAAGCCAGCGCGAGGATAAAGCTGATGTGATTCTTGAGAATTTGGCTCGGATTGGAGACGATCCCGAGAAGTACAAGTGGTACATCGACATCCGAAGGTACGGGAGTGTTGAGCATTCTGGCTTTGGAGTCGGCATCGATCGTTTCATCACATGGATGCTTGATCTAGAGCATATTCGTGATTGCGTACCGTTTCCACGGACGGTATCAAGAACTTATCCTTGATTCCTATCTAATTGGAGAATGGATTGATTCCATTCTCATCTTTTTACTAGAAGATTAGGGATTCTACGTAATTTCTGTTCCTGCAAAAGTTTATCCCAAGGATTGTCTTACTGTTGAGAGTTAATTTAGCGTGTTAGAAGGAGAGATTCCCGCCGTGCTGCAAAATACCGTGTTTAAGAAAACAGTGTCTGTATTTTTCGTGGCAGTATTTGTCTTATCATTTGTTTCTGTGCCTAGTTTTGTTTTCGTTGCAGATTCGACAAGTATTGATAACGATATTCAGGTGCTAACGCCGAATGGACTGTCAGAAAATGACTATGATAATGGAACGTTCGTTGACTGGTTCCAAGAAACAAATAGTGCTAGTAACTCTTGGACTCAGAATAGAATGAATTGGCTTTTTGGACCAACTACATCGTTTGAAGTATTTCATGAGAATGGTACCTTGATCGAAGACAACCATTACGCTCAAATC
>JAUVHR010000124.1 GCA_030593165.1 Candidatus Thorarchaeota archaeon | reverse complement strand
TGTATAGCTCTTCGAGTGCCGCACTCATACTCTCAGGAGTCATATCCTCATCCAATTTGGAGAGTATATCATCTACATCGGATTGTTCCATTTTCTTTAGCGAACTATCATCTAGTGCCTCTGTAGATTCTTTCTTAGTTTGGTGATTCTCTGTTTCTAATTGATTATCTTCAATGGGTCCTGCTGTTTCTTCTGGACGTATTGCATCAACATCATGCAATGCTTTCCCATGACGGATGGTATCATCTTCAATGGTTCGTGATTCCAAAAATGATTCTGGTTGTTCGATCTTATCGAGCCCACGTTGCCATTGTGCATCAAGAGTTACAGAGGATCGTTCGACACTATCGAGGCTCCGTTCGAACTTCTCATCGAGCTCCTTCTCGTCTAGTCTTCTGGTTTCTTTCACGTTGATCTTGCCACTCTCTAGGTCATCCAGTGCCTTCTCGATTTTCTTATCCCACTTAGACGTACTCTCCATCTCATATCCTTCATGCCTCTCTGTTTCTTTGTTTTGAGTGGATTCCGATCCGTCTCCCTCGACACCTCGCCTACGTCTAGAGGCCCGCTCCCCCAGTTCAGTTCACCTCTATATCTTAATCCCTCTGATGACTATCAGAACCATATCAGTCAAATCAGGGTCTACCAATGTAGGATAGAACTCGGCTGAATGCAGAAGTAATCGTCCAGCAACCCACTTTCTTGACAGACTTGGCACGTCCAGCTCATCAGCAAGAGTGATTATCATCTTCGCGAGAGGAAGAACATCCCCCTCTTTTGCCAGCTCAACTCGTCTTGCCAAGTTCTTGACATACCTTGGGTGCCGAGCATACTCTCGGATCTTACTATCGACCTGTTCTTGATACTCGGAAGGTTCTTTCATCTCACTACGTACTATTTCCTGATGATGAGTTGTCACCTTATCCCCAGTCATTGTGTCCGCTGACTGAACACTCTGAATACGCTCGACGATCTCAGCAGGGAGTCTGACAATGCTTCTCAGTCGTTCATTGCTCTGATAGATGGGTTCCATATGCTGTTTGATGAGCTTTGAAGAGATCCCGCCTGCTGGTAGTTCTAGTTCCAACATCCGATCGACTGGCCATATCTTGACGCTCTTCGGAACCCCCTCTCCCTCAAGATAGACGATAGTTTCTCCATTGCCCATCTGTTGAAGGTGATTTTCACGGTCTTCATCCACTCCAATGTGTCCTGCGACCAACTTTCTTTCAGGCTTATCACCAATGGCGTGAGTAATGACATTGACAATCAGTTTGACAATCTCATCTGCAAGACGACCCGGTAACTGTTCGATTGTGAGTGTTCCAAGACCGTTCTCTCCGCAGGTCGTGAACATGTCTACCATCAGACTCAAGACTGTTTCACCCGCATCAGGTCCATAGAAGTTCTGACCCTGTGCCTTCTTGAGGATGTAGCTTGCCTCCTCGAGAACCAGCAGGTTGGTTATCCTCTTTGAGGAATTGAACATCTTATAGGTGTGAATCCCCCCAGTGAGTAGACTCATCAGAAATGCACTGTCGTCTTTGTCCACAAGCTTCTCCATGTCGATTATCACATTGTTCTCTGCAAGGTCTTCCCATGTGATGCCCTCCTCTGTATTGTACATATCAACAAGGGTATGGTTACGAACAATGCTCTCCATTCGACTGATTAGAGCACCGTAGAAGTTGGCCTTCAACTCATCCCCATAAGGTAGGGTACAAGCGGTATCCTCAACTGCATCCCAGAGGTCGCTAAGAAGTATCGGACGGCCTTCTACGTTTGACTCTGCATCCCAGCCACAGTCCCTGTAGACCTTGTAGATGATCTTGTTGAAATGCATCTCCATGACTTGGTCATTGGGTAGTAGTCCAGAGAGTATCTTGGAGAGAATCTTCATCCACGTTGAAACTGGCACATTCTTGGGAGGGCTGAACATATTGATGCGGAGGGGGGTTGTTGTGGGATCGCCTGCTGTGAAGACCCAGATGTTCGGGAACAGATGGAGAAGTCTGGTCCAGGCACGTCCCTTGCGTGGCACCAGAATCGTAGTCTTCAGTCCATTCCTGATTGCCTGAGCCACAAGCATGAGGGCGGTCCATGTCTTTCCTGAACGAGTGTTGCCATAGACTCCGAAGTGCGATTCAAATTTCTGCATAGGGAACCATACAATTGATGGGATGGTCATTCCATTTGAGCGAAGAGGATTCCCAAGAATCATGAAACTGACCGGTCCTCCATATTCCTGCTTCCACTTGACATACCTTCTTCCTGTTGGGATATCATGTGTTGGTTGCTGTTCTTCAGACGAGGTTAGGGTTTCTCTTTGTTCTGGAAAAGGTGACGTTGCCGTAGAGAAATCACTTCTCTTGCTTGTAGGAGTACCGATATCGGTCTGCGGGAGAGTGAACAATAGTGCAGCCTCTTCTGGTCTGAGAAGAGTTGACTCACCTGCCGGCTTACCTTCAAGTACACGCTGCAGTTTCGTCTTATCCCTCTTCACATGCACCTTGAAACCGATTGTCTGATCTGCAGGCGTCAGAGTGCCTTGCAAGATATGCATGAGTATCTTAGCGTCACGTTCTGCATCTACCACATCAAGAGCCCAGCTCGCAACACTGACTTCCACCTGACAGGCATGCTGCGCACTATAGCGTTGATGCTCTCTAAGAATTTTATCAACCTTCTCTGCAGCCACCATGTCTGAGTACATGGCTGACTCCTGTGTCCCCCGAGAGAGGAATCCAAATTTCTCTCTTGTAATCGTGACCTGTGCTTGACTTGCTTTTGCCCTGTACTTTCGTCCTAACCACATACGTTTCAGACTTCTGAGCACACCAAATGAAACAGGTGTTGCTGAAACCTGAAGGACTCCGTTTCGTTGCCGAAGTAGTGCCTCAGCTACAACCGTGAGAGGATCACCACGCTGACGTGGGTTATCCAAGGCTAGTGGTTCTCCAGTAAGGCATGCAACAACTCCCACATCTGATGAATCAATGGGCAGTGGTCTGAACTCTTTCTGCCTCTGGACTCGATATGTTGGAATGTTTGCAAGCAGGACCCTTCCAAGCATATCCATATTCCGCATCAGAGAGAGGTTGCCCTTTGCCAGTGTTAAGAAGTACTCTCGTGTCGTTCCATAGTGTCGTTCAAGCCTGTAGAGCAGTGGTGCATTGGCTCCCATCATCGAACGAAGTATGTTCTCAAATGGTTCCCACACTCTCTGAAATTCCTGAGAGTCTTTCCTTAGGACACGATCTTCAGGATTCTCTACTATCTCAAATGCTCCTACCAGAATCTCTCCCTGATTCGAGTATCGAGTCGTGGGACTGACCCTAGGACCTTCTTCCATCAGATTTTCTATGGGTCTCTTTCGAAACCAAGGTCTACCACTGACCTTTCCAGTCAAAACGTCGATTACAAAAAAAATAGCAGCTAGAGAAGGAATAACCACATAGAATATCGATACTGTTATACCAAGAAGTAGGAGCATACTGACGACAAAGACTATCCATGGAATCACTAAAGCTACTGGCATGGTATACTTGAGTGTTCGGATGTCCTTAGAGATGTAGTAACCCACTGGTCCTATTATCAAACATACCAGTGGCACACCAACTCCGATGGTCCGTAAGGCATGTGGCATCTCAGGATTAGCATTGGTCGGGATCACCAGTGTGTTCAAGGCTAGTGCAAGAACGAGCAGCCCTGTAAGTGCAATTGCTCCACACTTAATCACTGGCTTGAGGATGGACAGTATCATGCGGTTTTCTTTCCCTCTTCTGGAGTGTTCATTCTCTCATGTGCAAGTTCGATTTCTCCCTCTTGTTCCGCTCCAGCAGTATTAAGCTCCGATTCTTCCCTTTCTGCTCTGCGTGATTGTGTAAGGTAGCGTCTGAGTAACGTTCGACGCCCCTTGTAGGACCCTCTCATTTCCTCACACCGGCTAAGACCAGTTCGAACTTCTCAAACAGTCATTGGATCCATAACTCTAGTTCCTCATCCTGACACTCAATCTTGCTGAACTTCTTTCACCCTCATGAATCGACATAGTGACTTGTGCCTTCGACAGCCCAATGGCGTGCTCATCCCAGATTGGACTTAGAGAGGGCGTAGATGCATGTGCTGGCATCCGGCCTCTCAGTGGCGATGAGCTTAATACACGGGAGTTTCAGTAGCTCGTTGGGTTGAAGGCCTCTCAAATAGTCTGTCAAATCTGTGGAAAGCGAAAAGGGTTTGCAAAGTCAGGAGAGTAGAATGAAACCAACAGCGAAGCAACTGGCCAACGTACGCACATTCGTCAACTCACACATTAATCAATCGAGAAGAGAAGACTTTGATAATACTACGGGTCTTTGGTTTTTGGCATTCGAGCTGGCAAGCATTGGAGTCGCAATTCTTCAGGTTGAGAGATTCGCTCTTAACTTCAACGTCGGCTTGCTCAACTTTGTCATTAGTGGTCTTCTTCATTTCTCCTATGAGTGGGCAAAACGGGCAGAGTCGGTTCCCCTTAGGCTAGCAGTTCGCAAGATTCTCCATCTGTACATCATCGCTTTAGGTGGGGCAATCGTAACGATGTCGTTCTTTATGGGGTGGATAGTCCTATCTGCTCCACTTCTCAGTATCAAAGACTATGCTCTTGTTCATCTAGTTGTAATGATTGCGATGTCAATCCCGGTATTGCGCTTTATTCAGCAGCACACCAAGAACCTTCACCATTCTTGGATTGATTCTCTAGTAAGTAAAGGAAGGCAAAGGTATTTCCGCTCAGACGAAACGGAACGCGGAAGAGAAGTCTTGTTACAGATTCTTGAGGTTGCAGTCCCCAAAGGCGTGGAATTGACAATCGTACTTCATATCTTCAACGTGTCGCTCATCATGGCGATTATCATTGACGAACCGTTTCATGTTAGCTTTCTCGCCTCGTTTCTAAGTATGCCCCTCTTGTGGGGATTCGTCTTGGTTGGGTCCATTGCGGTCTTGATTCTTTACTACGAAATCAACAAGTCTGAACCTGTGAAACTGCTTGCCAGATATCTCAAGGATACTAAATTATGATAATATCGAAACGGTCCAGCGTCCGTGTGAAAGCAGAATGATAACAGGCTGTCGCTCTACCAACTGAGCCACGGCGGCTTATTCTTCGTGTTGCCAAAGATTACAATATTAACGGTGCAAGCAAGCAGGCTTTCAGAATACCCCAATAACACATCATGTTTTTTCTGGTGAACATGTAATTTCGTTTTCGGGATATTCTAGTATAATGACTGGATGGCAGAATAGTTTAAGTGATGTTAACCAATCGTAGCCAATCGCGGTGAGGAAGGAAGACGATGGCAACCACACGATCAAAAACTGTAGCATTTCCAAGATTCGACCTCAAGAAGTGTGAATCTAGAATAATGAAGATACCTCCAGCTAAACCTCTAACTAGGGATGAGATTCTTGAGATGATTGGATACACTAATCCAACTAGCGGACCTGCAGGTAGTGCAATCGGAGCACTCACAATGTTTGGTCTAGTTCATAAGGAGAATGACATGTTTGAACTAACAGCTCTTGGAAAAGCATTGAGAGCCCCTATTTCGAATTCACAAAAGCGCTTGGTGAGGATTATAGCTTGGCTGTTACCTCAAAGATTCCAGGATTTCTACACCATACTAAAGGGGAAAAAGGTCAAGTCGAATGGCATAGTAAAAAGCATGATGAGCCAGAAACATTCTGTTTCTGATGAAGTAGCTAGGAAATTCGACCGTGTTTTTATCAATTCTGGTGTGCATGCTAGTGCTGTTCTAGAACTGTCTGATGACAATTATAGAATCATGGATATTGATCCTATATTCGCGTTCCTCAATCAAGATCCCGGATCACTCAATTGTATTCCAGATGATATATTCGATAAAACTGTTGATGAAGAGGTATGTAACAAGGTGCTAGAAGCGATAGACCAACCAGCCTCTAAAGATGTTAGTGAAAAAGATATCGGAGAATCTAAGGAAGCCATTGAGTATACTTCAGCCTTGAGTGGAGATCATGACTTAATACAATTCAAGCTAAGTGATGGCGTATATATTGTATCAAAATCTGACCTTGAGGAGTTCATCCGTACGAATGGTAAGAAAGTGAGTGAGGAGTTATACTCACTAAATGAATGATAGTTTCATCTTCAAACTAGTTAATTTAATATCCTGAATATGTTCCGAGAGAGTTGTTTGTGACTTGAATATAGGGAGTATTGAGTAATTTGGTTGATACTCAAACACTTGATGCACTACCAAATGCGAAGGTAGGTCAGATAATTCGATTAGTTAAAGCTCTAGTGATTCTTGGAAATACCTGTGATAAGGAAGGAATAGCTCATGGAATGGGTATTTCCAAAAAGAGTGTACCTCATCCACTTCGAGCTGCAGAAGTAATGGGCTTCATCAATATTGATGGAAACAATGTAGAACTCACCGAGTTGGGTTTAGAGTTTAATGAAGCAGATGATGATAATAGAAGAAGGATATTTGGAAACCAGTTGAAGCGTCTAGAACCTTTTATTACTATGGCACGTGCACTCGAAAGGGGATCTCTTACCAAAGAAGGAATTATGAATTTAGTCAAGGCAAAAATGCCGAAGGCTAGAAAATGGAAACCATCGTCTGAGGATGAAATGTTTCGTACGATTCGAGGTTGGTGTGAGTTTGGTGGGTTATTGAAAGAAGGAGAAGATGGTAAATACATGGTTGTGTGAAATATGGAAAACAAGTTTCCCAGAGTGAAAATCAACCAACTCATCAGATTAATGTCTTTGTTCGCATCAACAGATTCTGTAAAAAAAGATAGACTTGCAAAGGCGATGCGATATATTAATTTCACCGGGGTTTCAAACCATGTTAAAACTGGAATTATTCTAGGTTTGCTAGAACAGAATGATGATTCCATAGATGTAATTTCGCAAGGAAAGAAATTCACGAAAGGTCTTGAGCATCAGATTAAGTTGGTATCAGAATTCCTAACAGACAATAACGAGGGATTGGGGGTTGTTACTGACTGTTTAAAGAATGAAGGCGTCCAGTTTGGATTTAGCGACCTACAAAAGTGTGTACAATTACATGTTGATACAGCAACACAAGCAAAGAAGTATGCGGATATTTTGGTTGACTGGTATCAATTTGCAAGCATGTTAAGTAGAAACGGTGATAGAATAAATTCCACTCTCTCCCTAATGGATTTCCAACTTGGTCAATCATTTCTGTTTTCCAATACAGCTCTTGACTTCAAGCTCTATATGGACTTAACAGCAGCTGAGTTCGACTCCGCATCATCTTTACATCATCTTACCTTTGATAGTATTGAGAAAACCTATCAGACATTCATGGGAGCAGCTCCACAGGACTCAGAACCATATATGCTGGATTTTGTATCCAGAGTTTTTCAGATACTTGGATTCTCAGCCATATTTTCGAGGGGCTCAAGGAAGTACGGCAATCTTGATTTCGGATCGAATGGCGATGACCTCCTTGTTGTACTTCCATATACTGGACGAACAATAGATCCATCAATAAACGGGGTGGCTCTTGCATGTGAGCTTAAAAGGAGAATAGGAAGCAAGACTGCTGTCGCACAAGCTGTAACCTTCGCGAATCAAGTACTAGCTGAGTTTCCAAAGCTTCAGGTGTTTCCCATTGTAATAACTGGCAGTGATTGTTATCACGATGAAATTGCACAAACCTATGCACTTTCTTCACAAGTAATGCACATTCCTCTCGAATTCTTATTTGAATTAGCGAAATTACAGCTGGAAAAATACAGAAAAGGGAAAATGTTAGTCACTGCTCTGGATTTTATGATGTTGTACATTCGCCTTCGTTCAGCTCAACAAATTGAGCCGCGTGCTCCGGACCTCTTGGATTCGTTAAAGCTATGAAACACACCATCTTTCCTCCTCCTGAAGGAGGAGGTTTGGGGGACAATTGCTTCCGGCGGCGCCACTTCTCTTGTCTGTTTAAACATCAAAGACCATCTCTATTGCGCTTGAAAAACCGAAGGTCCGACTCCAAGGATAAGGCACTTTCTCGACTGCAACCTCTCTAAACCCAAGGCGTTGATACAGAGATTTTGCTCAAGTATTTGTGTCTGTGACTGATAATTTCACGCAAGAGAAGCCCTCACTATGTGCAAACTGTATGATCTTATGGAGTAGCATTACTCCAATGCCCCTGCCACGGCTATGTTCTGCGACTGCGATGGTGTCAAGATAGAGTGTGTCCTTGGGAACTTTCGATTCCAGAATCCATCCATTGAAGATCATACGGAATACTCCCCATCCAAGTAACTTCCATGATTTCCAGAATGATGTGTCCAAGTATCCTTTGTTATGAAATTGCAGGCCTGCGACGCCAATTACTTCACGATTGACCTGTGCAACCACAACCCTATCATGGACTAGGGCTTCTTTGAGAAATAGAACCCCCCTAGAACGATCACCAAAAACAGGAGCAAACTTCTCACTAAGAGAGTCATAGAGTATCTCTGAGACTGCGCCTCTGTACTTATCTTCAACACCCCACTCGATGTGAGTATCCATACAAATCCCTATCTCAAATCCAAATAGAAACCTGATTAATATGCTGACAAGGGACTGAGTGCGCGACCACTTCTTCTGCTACGAGTCTGGTATCGCATTCCGTGTGATTTTGTATACCACTTGATGTCTATAGTCACTACAGCCTACCGTC